>JALTZY010000183.1 GCA_027045905.1 Paracoccaceae bacterium | reverse complement strand
CGCGCTCGACCTCGTCGGGCGTCCAGCGGGCGACCTCCTTGCGGATCTCGTCCATGCCCCAGACCCGGGTGCGGATGAATTCCTTGTCCTCCCAGCCGTTTTCGAAGATATGCCAGAGGATGCCCCAAATCACCGCCACGTCGGTGCCCGACCGGATGCGCACATATTCGTCGGCATGGGCCGCGGTGCGGGTGAAGCGCGGATCGACCACGATCAGCGGCGCGTTGTTCTGCTCCTTGGCCTTGAGGATATGCAGGAGCGAGACCGGATGCGCCTCGGCCGGGTTGCCGCCGATGACGATCATCGAGTGGCTGTTGTGGATGTCGTTGTAGCTGTTGGTCATGGCGCCGTAGCCCCATGTATTGGCCACGCCGGCAACGGTGGTGGAGTGGCAGATGCGCGCCTGGTGATCCACGTTGTTGGTGCCCCAATAGGCGGCGAACTTGCGGAACAGGTAGCTCTGCTCGTTGTTGAACTTGGCCGAGCCGAGCCAATAGACGCTGTCCGGCCCGCTTTCCTCGCGGATCGCCAGCATCCGGTCGCCGATCTCGTCTATCGCCTGCTCCCAGGAAATGCGCTTCCAGACGCCGCCCTCTTTCTTCATCGGGTATTTCAGGCGCCGCTCGCCATGGGCGTGTTCGCGTACGCTGGCGCCCTTGGCGCAATAACCGCCGAGGTTGAACGGGCTGTCGAAGCCGGGCTCCTGACCGACCCAAACGCCGTTATCGAGCTCCGCCACCACGGTGCAACCGACCGAGCAGTGGGTGCAGACGGACTTGACCGTCTCGAGCATCTCACCCGTGGCTTCCCGGGCATCGGCCCCGGTGACCGAGCCGGCAGTGGCCCCGATCGCGGCAAGCCCGCCAATGGCAAGCCCCGAGCCGCGCAGGAAGCTGCGCCGGTCAACGCAGATGTCCGAAACATTCGACAGGCGGCCGGTCCTCTGGGGGTGCCTGGCTGCCCCGCTGGTCTTTTTCCTCAGCATGTGCTTCTCCCTTGGTGCTGGCGGCTCGCGGTGCCGGGCCGCCTCTGGGGATGTGTCGGCGCTGGTGCCGCCTGGCGCCTGACAGCCAGCCGCGCTGATGCGCCTACTTCCCGGATCCTAGAATCTGGCGCTTTCGTAATAGGCCCTGACATGCGCGGTTTCGCGCAAACCCTCGCTCCGCTCCTGCGTCTCGCGCGCCTCGGCCGCGCCGGTGCTGGCGACAACTGCCACAGCCGGCGCGCCGGCTGCGGCCAGCTTGAGAAAATCGCGGCGCGTGGGGGCGTCCTTTTCCTTTCCGTTCATGGGTGTCTCCCTGTTCATGCCCCGTGGGGCGGTTGCTGTCAGCAGGCTGAGCTGCCTAGCCTGCGCTCATCCGAAACGCCTCGCGCTCGATCTCGGCGAAGGCTCCGCCCACCGCGCCCACCGCGGCGTAAAAGGCCGAATTCGGCGCTGTTTCCAGATCGGCAAAGAAATGCGCGGCCCAGGGGGCGATGTGGCGGCTGAAGAATTCCTTCTGGCGGGCGAGCGCCACCGGCGCGCCGAAGCGGCCGCGGATCATGCCCGCCATCATCTCGCAGAGGCTGGCGATATTGTCCTCGGGTTCGAAGCGGCCGGGCGCCCGCCCGATGCCCAGCGCGCGCATGTCGCGGCGCAGGGCGGCCAGCGGCTTTTCGTTGAGAAATCCGGTAAGGTAGAAGCTCGCGTAAGGCAGCAGCTCGCCGCGCCCCAGGCCGATGAAAAGATCGGTGAACTCCTGCTCCACCTCCAGCGGATTCACCGCTCCGGCGACCCTCGCCAGCGCGCTGACCGCCTGGCCGAGCGGGCTTTCGTTCCCGCTCAGCGCCGCGGTCTGCGCCAGCAGGTCCTGCCCCGGCGGTCGGGCCAGAAGCGCGCCGAGAAAGTCGTACATGTCGGCGCGCAGGCGGTCCTCCTCGGCGATTTTCGGGTGTTTGACGGCGGCATTCATGCGATCTTGCTCTCCTGATCGTGAAATTCGAACCGCATCCGGCGTGGCGCCGGGGCGGGAATCCGTTCGGCGGCTTCCTCGGGGACGGGTTCCGCGCATGCTTCGGGGGCAGGTCCGGGCGCGGTCAGCGCGGCTTCCGCCTCGACCTCTGTCTCGTCCTGCACGGGCTCCTCGGCAGGCTCGGCCGCGGCCTCCTCGACCTCATCGAGAAAGCCTTTACCCACCCGGTAGGCGGTGGCCAGCGCCTCGCCGGCGCCGGTGGAAATGGTGAAATCCTCGCCGTATTCCACCAGCCCGTCCACATTGGCCAGCGCCGGATCGCTCCGCCACAGCCTGCGCAGGGCCACGCGGCGCAGGCGCTCGGGCACCTGGCTTTTCAGAAAGGCGGCGAAGTCGTCGCCGGGGCCGAGGCTCTGCGGGTCCGGCAAGCCAAGCTCGGCGCAGATCTCGGCATCGCTCCTGCCTTCCATCGCCGCTTCGGCGGCGGCGCGCTCGGCGGCGGCGCGCTCAAGGGCCTCGGCCTCGGCCACGCGCGCCTTGCGGCGGCTCCATGCGTCCAGTCTGCCCGGCGGCCGGCTCATCCGCGCGCCTCCCGCTTCAGCCGGGGCGAGGCATAGACATCCGCCGCCTTGGCGATGCGCGCATCCCCAATGCCGGTCTGGACCAGATCCACCCGCTTCCGGTTGCGCTGGCGCTTGACGAATTTCTCCTCGACATGGTGGCGCTCGACAAAGGCCTCGATCCAGGCGCGCAGACCCGCGGGCATGGGCACCGCGTCCACCTGCTCCTCGCCGCTATCCGCATAATCCTGTGCCTCGTAGGGCGAGGCGGTAACCAGGCGCGGGACGATCCCGTGCGGACCCTCGCCGAGATCAAACACCACGAAGACCGACGGCACCGCCGCCGACAGGCCGGTGCGGTAGGCCTCGGCCTCGGCGCGGTGCAGCTCCAGCGTCAGGGTGTCGGCGTGGTATTCCACTGCGTCGCCCTCGCGGCGCAACTCCTTCCAGTGCTTCACCGGCGCGCCGGGCAGCACCGCGGCCGCCTGCCAGGAATGGGCGGCCCAGCGCGTCACCCCGGGCGTGCGCCGCAGAACGATCCCCAGCGGCATGGATACCGACCTTTCAGCCCCTCCCGCCTGCTTCGCAACCGTCCCAGTCATCGTCGTCAAACCCCTTTTCAATGCCAGCTTGGGGGCAATTTTTCCGGCTACAAAGCGATTTCCGCCCGGCGGCGCGAATATCCGCCAGGCGGCGGAAAAGGTGGACATTTCGACCAGCCCGAAGCGGGGGCGCACGGGGCCTTCCGGTCAGATTGTCCACCTGCGAAAACCCAAGAAAATCGGTTGGGATACTTTCGCATGCCCGGCAGACGAATCACTCTTTACCGGCAGCATTTTCGGTGGAAATGTGAGCGGGAGAATCGGCGCACTCCGTCGAAGCGCCACCGACGGGACGGGGAGGATCATGGCCGGGAGGGTGATTTTATGCGATTGCGCAGGCAGCTTCGCGCTCGACCCGGAGGCGCTCTCGGCGGCGACCGGGCTTGCCTGCAGCCGCGTCCATTCGGCGCTGTGCAGCGATGAAATCAGCCGCGCCGCCGAGGAAATCGGCAAGGGAAGCGCCGTCATCGCCTGCGCGCAGGAAGCGGCGCTGTTTGCCGAAGTCGCTGCCGGACTGGGCGCCGAGGCCCCGCAATGCGTGGATCTGCGCGACCGCGCCGGATGGTCCGAGGAGGGCGAGAAGGCGGGGGCGAAAATTGCCGCGCTGCTGGCCGAGGCGCTGCTGGAAAGCCCGGCAGAGAAGACCTTCGACATCACCTCCGAGGGACGCTGCCTGATCCTCGGCCCCGAGACGCTGGCGCTGGAGGCGGCAGCGCAGCTGGCCGAGGTGCTGGCGGTAACCGTGCTGCTGGAGCGCCCACCGCGGAAGCCGCCGCTGGACCGGCGCTTTGACGTGGCGGTGGGCAGGCTCCGGCGCCTGTGCGGCAGCCTCGGCGCCTTTGCGGTGGAGATCGACGCGCTGCGTCAGTTCGTCCCCGGCGGGCGCGCGCCGGTCTTTGCCCCGCCGCGCGACGGGGGCCGCTCCGAGTGCGACATCGTGCTGGACCTCAGCGGCGGCAGGATGTTTGCGGCCGGGGCGAAGCGCGACGGCTACCTCAGGGCCGAGCCCTCCGACAGCCGCGCCGTGGCGCGGGCGATTTTCGAGGCGGCACAGCTGGTCGGCACCTTCGAGAAGCCGCTTTACGCGCGCACCGAGCCGCTGCTCTGCGTCCATGCACGGTCCGGGATCACCGGCTGCACCCGCTGCATGGACGCCTGCGAGAGCGGCGCGATCCGGCCGGCGGGCGACCATGTGGCGGTGGATCCGGCGATCTGCGCGGGCTGTGGCGACTGCTCGGCGGTCTGCCCTTCCGGCGCGATCAGCTTCGACGCGCCGCCGCCCGCGCATCTGTTTCGCCGCCTGCAGGTGCTGGCCGAGACCTTCCGCAAGGCCGGCGGCAAGGCGCCGCGCCTGCTGGTCCATGACAGCGGCTTCGGCAGCGAGATGGTCCGGCACATAGCCCGCTTTTCGCGCGGTCTGCCCGCCGATGTGATCCCGCTGGAAGTGCCCTCGCTGCCGCTCTTCGGCCATGCCGAGATGCTGGCCGCGCTGGGGGTGGGCTTTTCCTGTGTCGGCCTGCTGCTCAGCCCCGAGACCGAGCCCGAAACCCTCACCCGCGAAGCGGCGCTGGCCATGGCCATTGCCGGCAGCGAGCGGGTGCGCCTGATGCCCGGAGACAACCCGGAGGCGGTGGCGAAAACGGCATGGGGTTACCTCACCCCGCCCTCGGTGGCCGCGCCGGTCCTGCCCATGGGCAGCCGCCGGCAGGTGGTCCGCCTCGCCGCTCGCGCGCTCAATCCCGGCGCCGGCACCCCCCTGCCCCTGCCCGAAGGCGCTCCCTATGGGCGGGTGGTGGTCGATACCGATGCCTGCACGCTCTGCCTGTCCTGCGCCGGCCAATGCCCGTCCGGCGCGCTGGCCGACAATCCCGACAGTCCCGAACTGCGCTTTCAGGAAGATGCCTGCCTGCAATGCGGGCTCTGCACCCGCCTCTGCCCCGAGAGTGCGATCCGTCTGGAACCGCGCCTGGACCTCTCGGACGAAGCCTTGGCATGGCAGGTCCTCCACCACGAGGAGCCCTTCGAATGCATCGAATGCGCCACCCCCTTCGGAGCAAGATCCTCGATCGAACGCATCGCCGCCCAACTGGCGGAAAAGCACACGATGTTTGCCAGTGACGAGCAGGCGCGGCTGATCCGCATGTGCCCCGATTGCCGCATAAAGGCGCAATATGGCGGCGCCGGCGAGGATAATCCGCTCAGGAGCGAATCCCGCCCCCGGGTGCGCACCACCGAAGATTACCTCTCCGGGCGCGGCGACGGCTGAGGCACAGGCCTCGCCAGCGGGAACGGTCTGGGAAAATCGAAGAATACGCGAAGAAGCACGTCCATCTACCCGGCTTTGCCCGGCCTAGGCTCAGGACTCATGATCCCGCAATCCCGCGAATCGCGCGCCAGGAGGAGGCCCATCCCTCTTTTCTTTTTCCCGCAGGTGGTCCAGGATTGGGATATGATGTTGTTTCTATATATCCTGATAGGTGCGGTGCTGGGAGCCTTTCTCTCCTACGCGCTGGACATGAAGACGGACCCCGTCCCGGCCATCGTCATTTCGGCCCTGGGCGGGCTGGTCGGCGGGCTGGCCCTGTTTATCATCACTCCCTTCTGGAGCATGCTGTTCGGCCTGATCGGCGCCGTGCTGGGGGCGCTGCTCCTGCTCTGGGCCGTGTCCCTGTCCGCGCGCTGAGGGCGCCCCCCGGACCGGCGCGACCGCCGAGGCCTGGTCACCCGGGAGCAGCGAGGCCGCGACTGCTCGGCTACAAACGGGAAACGGGAGACGAAAGAGCGAAAGCCCCGCGCTCAGCGCCTGAACGGCGCCATGCCGGCGCGGGCGAGAGCATCGGCGCGTTCGTTTTCGGCGTGGCCGGCATGGCCCTTGATCCATTTCCAGGTCACCTCATGGCGCGCCTGCGCCTCGTCGAGCCGCTGCCAGAGATCGGCGTTTTTCACCGGCTTTTTCGCGGCCGTCTTCCAGCCGTTCTTCTTCCAGCCGTGGAGCCAGGAAGTGATGCCGTTCTTCACATAGGCGCTGTCGGTGACGATGGTGATGGTCGAGGGGCGGGTAAGGGCCTCGAGCGCGTTGATCGCGGCGAGAAGCTCCATGCGGTTATTGGTGGTCTCGGCCGCGCCGCCCTGCAGCGTGCGCTCCCTGATCACACGCCCCCCCTCGCGCGCCTGCAGCAGCACCCCCCAGCCTCCGGGGCCGGGATTGCCGCTACAGGCGCCGTCGGTATGGGCGATGAGCTCAACCATGAGCACGGATCAGCAGGTAGCGGTCGCGCTCGCCCGCAAGCCCTCGGCCCTCGGCGTGCCGGCGCGCGGTGATGGTGAAGCCGGCTTCGAGCAGCAAGGCTTCAAGCTCGTCTTCCCCCCAATAGGCGTAGAAGCGGCCGAGCCGGTCATGCCCCTCGCCCTCGCCGAGCTTCATCGCCAGATGCAGAAGGCCCGAGGGGTAAAGCGCGTGCTTGATGCGCCGCATCTGCGCGGGCAGTTCGGCGCGGGGCAGGTGCAGGAGCGAGAAATTGGCCCAGATGCCGTGATAGGTGGGCGTTTCGGGCAGGTCTTCGAAGCGCCCCTGCCGGGCGCTGACGCCGGGGCGGCTCGCGGCGAGCGCCACCATTTCGCCGGAGGCGTCGAGCGCCTCGACCGTGAAGCCCTGCGCGGCAAACCACGCCGCATAATGGCCCGGCCCGCAGCCGAGGTCGAGGATCCGCGCCCCCTCCGGCAGCAGCGCGGCAAAGGCCTCCATCTCCGCGCGTTCGGGCAGCCTGGCGCTGAGGCGCGCGTATTCCTGCGCTTTCGCGTCATAGATGGCGATGGTGGCATCTCTCATGAGCGCAGCACCATCGGCACCTTGAAGGATACGTTTTCCTGCGCCGTTTCAATGACTTCGCAGGTCAGGTCGTAATGGTCGGCAAAGGCGTCGATCACCTCGTCCACCAGCACCTGCGGGGCCGAGGCGCCAGCCGTCAGCCCCACCGCCCGCACCCCCTCGAGCGCGCGCCAGTCGATATCGCCGGCGCGCTCGACCAGCTGCGCATAGGCGCAGCCATTAGCCCGGGCCACCTCGACCAGACGGCGCGAATTGGACGAATTCGGCGCCCCGATCACCAGCAGCGCCTGCACCAGCGGGGCGATGGCCTTGACCGCCGCCTGGCGATTGGTGGTGGCATAGCAGATGTCTTCCTTGTGCGGACCGACAATGGCCGGAAAGCGCGCTTTCAGCGCGGCGACGATGCCGGCCGTGTCGTCGATCGAAAGCGTGGTCTGGGTGATATAGGCGAGCCGCTCCGGGTCGCGCGGGGCGAGGCGGGCGACGTCGGCCTCGTTTTCCACCAGCAGCACCTCGCCCTCGGGCAGCTGGCCCATGGTGCCGATGGTCTCCGGGTGGCCCCGGTGGCCGATCATCACCATCTGCAGGCCTGCACGGTGGTGGCGCTCGGCCTCGATATGCACCTTGGAGACCAGCGGGCAGGTGGCGTCCACATAGACCATCTCGCGCCGCGCCGCCTCGGCCGGGACCGACTTCGCCACCCCGTGGGCCGAAAACACCACCGGGCGGTCGTCGGGCACTTCGTCGAGCTCTTCGACGAATACCGCGCCCTTGGCCCTGAGCCCATCGACCACGTATCTGTTATGCACGATCTCGTGGCGCACATAGACCGGCGCGCCCCATTTCTCGAGCGCCAGTTCGACGATCTTGATCGCCCGGTCCACCCCGGCGCAAAAGCCGCGCGGGGCGGCAAGGTAAAGGGTGAGGGATACCTTCGACATGGGCCGGGCTTAGCATCCGCCTGTGCCCGGGTCCACGAAAAACCGGGGCACAGGGGCCCCGGCTGTATTGCGCGTTTTGCATCCGGATCCGGGCATGCCCCGAAAGCTCTCGCCCGGTATCCGGCCCGAAGGCATCCCGGCTCTTCCCCGCCCCCGGATCCCGTCAGATCTCGGTGCTTTCGCTTTCGCGCCGGTATTCGGGCTCGATTTCACGCGGAGGGCGGCCGATCACGTCTCTCAATTCGTCAAGCTCGATGAAATTGTCGGCCTGACGGCGCAGGTCGTCGGCGATCATCGGCGGCTGACTGCGGATGGTCGAGACCACCGAGACCCGCACGCCCTTGCGCTGCACCGCCGCAACCAGAGGGCGAAAATCGCCGTCGCCCGAAAACAGCACCATGTGGTCGATATGCTCGGCCAGTTCCAGCGCGTCCACCGCCAGCTCGATATCCATGTTGCCCTTGACCTTACGCCGGCCCATGGAATCGGTGTATTCCTTGGCAGGCTTGGTGACCATGGAAAAGCCGTTGTAATGCAGCCAGTCCACCAGCGGGCGAATCGGAGAATAGTCGTCATTCTCCAGCAGCGCCGTGTAGTAGAAGGCTCGTAACAGCTTGCCCCGCCGCATGAATTCCTGGCGGAGGAGCTTATAGTCGATGTCGAAACCGAGCGCCTTGGCGGCGGCATAGAGATTGGAGCCATCTATGAACAGCGCCAACCGTTCGTCCTTGTAAAACATAATGTCTTCCTTTTCGAACTATCCATCGACGCATTCCGTGAGTGATGTGATAATGAGGCGTCTCTGGAATCCGGTGTACTTTTAGGAATTATGCCACATGCTGCAAGAGGAAAGTAACCCATTGCTCGCAACTCTACCAGTGGTTGCCATGGGAAGCAACGAGGAATATGCTTTCGGCGGCGCATGCGAGATCGTCGCCCGGGCGCCCGCCGCGCTCGAGGCGGCGGGGCTGAAGCTCCGCGCAATGAGCGAACTCCTTGAAACCCCTTGCTTTCCCCCCGGACACGGGCCGGATTTCGTCAATGCGGCAGCGCTGTTCGAAACGGATCTGGCGCCCGAGCGGATACTGGAAGTGCTGCACCGGGTGGAGGCGGAATTCCGCCGGGAGCGACACCGGCGCTGGGGGCCCAGGACGCTGGATCTGGACCTGATCGCGGTGGGCGGGGCGATTCTGCCGGATGCGGCGGAGCTGAGGCGCTGGATCGACCTGCTGCCCGAAGCCCAGATTCGCGAGGCACCCGAACAGCTGATCCTGCCGCATCCGCGCCTGCAGGACAGAGCCTTCGTGCTGATTCCCATGGCGCAGATCGTACCCGAGTGGCGCCATCCGCTGACCGGAAAGACGGTGCGGCAGATGCTCGCCGCCCTGCCGGAAGCGCAAAAAGCCGCGATTCGTCCGATCAGGCGGCGCCCGAGAGCACTTTGAGCCCTTGCAAAGCACGGGTTCGCCGCTTAGATAGGCCCTGTCCCTCCCACTCCCAGGCACGGAGAAGCACATGGCCCGCGTGACGGTTGAAGATTGCGTTGACAAGGTTCCCAACCGGTTCGAACTGGTGATGCTGGCCGCCCATCGGGCGCGCGAGATCTCCATGGGCGACCCGATCACCGTGGACCGCGACAATGACAAGAACCCGGTCGTGGCCCTGCGCGAGATTGCCGAAGAGATGCAAAGCGTTGATGATTTGCGCGAACGCATGATCCAGAGCCAGCAGACCCAGATCGAGGTGGACGAACCGGAAGAGGATCGCATGGCGCTGCTGATGGGTGCCGAGACCCCGGACAGGCCGGCGGAAAACGAGATGGGTGACGAAGACCTGCTGCGTGCCCTGATGGCGGCGCAAGGCCAGGGGTAGCTGCACGGGGGGGCAACCCCTGATGGACGGGCCGGATGAGCGTTGGCGATGTCGAAGATCTTGTCACCCTGATCCGGGCCTACAACCCGAAATCCGATTCCGAGCTGATCCGGCGCGCCCATGCCTATGGCGAGAAGATGCACGAGGGGCAGTTCCGCCACTCGGGCGAGCCCTATTTCACCCATCCGGTCGCCGTGGCCGCCATCCTGGCCGAACAGCAGCTGGACGATGCCTCGATCGTCACCGCGCTCCTGCACGACACGATCGAGGACACCGGCTCCACCTTTGGCGAGATCGAGGAAAAATTCGGTCGCGAGATCGCCGAACTGGTCGATGGAGTCACCAAGCTGACCAATCTGCAGCTGAATTCCACCGCCTCCAGGCAGGCGGAGAATTTCCGCAAGCTGTTCATCGCCATCTCGAAGGACATGCGGGTGATCCTCGTCAAGCTCGCCGACCGCCTGCACAACATGCGCACGATCACCGCCATGCGCCCCGAAAAGCAGGTACAGAAGGCGCGCGAGACCATGGATATCTACGCGCCGCTGGCCGGGCGCATGGGCATGCAGTGGATGCGCGAGGAGCTCGAGGACCTCGCCTTCAAGGTGCTGAACCCGGAGGGGCGCGCCTCGATCATCCGCCGCTTCATCCGCCTGCAGCGCGAGAGCGGCGACGTGATTCACAAGATCACCGGCGACATCCGCGAGGCCCTGGACAAGGCCGGGGTCGAGGCCGAGGTATTCGGTCGCGCCAAGAAGCCCTATTCGATCTGGCGCAAGATGCAGGAAAAGGAGCAGAGCTTTTCGCGCCTTTCCGATATCTACGGCTTTCGCGTCATCACCGAGACCGAGGACGAATGCTACCGGGTGCTGGGCGCCATTCACCGCCGCTGGCGCGCGGTGCCCGGCCGCTTCAAGGATTACATCTCCCAGCCCAAGACCAATGGCTACCGCTCGATCCACACTACCGTCTCGGGACGCGACGGCAAGCGGGTCGAGGTACAGATCCGCACCCGCCAGATGCACGAAGTGGCCGAGACCGGGGTGGCCGCGCACTGGTCCTACCGCGACGGGGTGCGGGTCGAGAATCCCTTTGCCGTGGATCCGGCCAAATGGATCGCCACGCTGACCGAGCGCTTCGATTCGGGGGAGGATACCGACGAGTTTCTCGAGCATGTGAAGCTCGAGATGTATGCCGATCAGGTATTCTGCTTCACTCCCAAGGGTGAGGTGGTGAAACTGCCGCGCGGGGCCACCCCGCTCGATTTCGCCTATGCGGTGCATACCGATATCGGCGATGGCTGCGTGGGCGCGCGCATCGACGGTATCCGCGTGCCGCTCTGGACCCGGATCCGCAATGGCCAGTCGGTCGAGATCATCACCGCCGAGGGCCAGAGCCCGCAGGCGACCTGGCTCGATATCGTCGCCACCGGGCGGGCCAAGAGCGCCATTCGCCGGCGTTTGCGCGAAGCGGACCGCAGCCGGTTCATCAAGCTGGGGCGCGAACTGGCGCGGGTGGCTTTCGAGCATGTGGGACGCAAGGCCACCGACAAGGCACTTGCCACCGCCGCCAGGCGGCTGGGGCTCAAGGACGGCGACGAGGTGCTGGCGCGCCTCGGCTCGGCCGAACTGGTGGCGCGCGACGTCGTGGCGCTTCTTTATCCCGAAGCGGTGCCGGTCGCCGACGAGATCGAGGTGGAAAGCGCCGTGGTCGGCCTCGCCCATGGCCAGAGCTTCGAGCGCGCCCCCTGCTGCCAGCCGGTGCCCGGCGAGCGCATCGTCGGCATCGCCTTCCGCGGCCACGGCGTAGTGATCCATGCGATCGACTGCGACGGGCTCGAAGAGTTTGCCGAACAGACCGAACGCTGGGTCGATCTGCACTGGCAGCCGGGCAACCATCCGGCGGTGCATACGGTGAGCCTGGATCTGACCATCGCCAATGATGCGGGCGTGCTGGGGCGCATCTGCACCCTGATCGGCGAGCAGGGGGCGAATATCTCGGACCTCGAATTCCTCGACCGCAAGCCGGATTTCTACCGGCTGATCGTGGATGTGGACCTGAGCGGAGTCGAGCACCTGCACAAGGTGATGACGGTGCTCGAAGCCGACAGCGACGTGGCCACGATCCGGCGTCTGCGCGATGCCGGCCGCAAGCTGCCGCGACCGGAGGAGAAGGTGCGGAGCGAAGGGGAGCGCGATGTTCAAGCGTAATCCCCGCTCCTGGGCGCGCATGATACTCGAGTTCTTCTACCCGCGCGGCGGCTGGTACCGTGCCGCCAGCTACGTCATCCACCGCCTGCGCCGCCTGCCTGACCCGCCGCACCGGATCAGCCGCGGGATCGCCGCCGGTGTCTTCGTCTGCTTCACGCCGTTTTTCGGCCTGCATTTCCTGACCGCGGCGATTCTCGCCTGGCTCATGCGCGGCAATATCCTGGCGGCGATTCTCGCTACCTTCTTCGGAAATCCGCTGACCTTCCCGATCATTGCCGAAATATCCACCGATCTGGGCGCGCGGATGCTGGGCCTGCCCTTCGAGATGCACCTGCCTCAGATCATGGCCGCCTTTGGCAATGCAATGGGCGACCTGGCCCATAACTTCAAGGCCATGTTCACCGACGATGTGGCCGAATGGCGCCGTCTCGGACATTTCCTGCATTTCGTGATCCTGCCCTATACGCTAGGCGGCATCATCCCCGGCATCATCACCGCAGGCTTCTTCTACATGCTGTCGCGTCCGGCCATTTCGGCCTATCAGAAGCGGCGGATAAAGAAGCTCAAGACACGCTACAGCAGACGCATGGCCGAGCACGCAGCCCGGGCCGAGACGCTCGCCCGCAAAGAGCGGGCGGCGCAGGAAGCCCGGAAAGTACGGGCCGGGCTGACGCCGGCGACGAAGCCGGATAAGCTCGCAGAACCCGATTCAGAGAAAGATTCGGTGCAGGATACGAGGAAAACACCATGACCGACTACCTGGGGCAGCTCAGGCTGGGCGTGAATATCGACCATGTGGCTACCGTACGCAATGCGCGCGGCTCGAGCTACCCGGACCCGGTGCGCGCGGCGCATCTCGCCGAGGCGGCGGGGGCCGACGGCATTACCGCACATCTGCGCGAAGACCGCCGCCACATCACCGACAGCGATATCGAGCGGCTGATGGAGGCCCTCACCGTGCCGCTCAATTTCGAGATGGCCGCGACCGAGGAGATGCAGGCGATTGCCCTGCGCCACAAGCCCCACGCCGTGTGCATCGTGCCCGAGCGGCGCGAGGAACTGACCACCGAGGGCGGGCTGGAAGTGGCGCGTCAGGAAAACCGGCTGGCGGATTTCATCGCGCCTCTGCGCGAGGCCGGCTGCCGGGTGTCACTGTTCATCGCCGCCGATCGCGCCCAGGTCGAGGCGGCGGCACGGATCGGCACCGACGTGGTGGAGCTGCATGTGGGACCGCTCTGCGATGCCTTTCACGAGGGCCACATGGATTTCCACGCCGCCGAACTCGCCCGCGTGGCCGAGATGGCTATGCGCGCGCATGAACTGGGGCTCGAGGTCCATGCCGGCCACGGCATCACCTATGACACGGTTGCACCAATCGCCGCGCTGCCGCAGGTCATGGAGCTCAATATCGGCCATTTCCTGATCGGCGAGGCGATTTTCACCGGGCTCAAGGCCGCGATTGCCGAGATGCGCCGGCGGATGGAGGCGGCACGGGGGTGAACGATTTTTCGCGGAAAAATCGTGCCTCCGGCGGGAGTATTTCCGGAAAGATGAAAGGGGAGTGAAGTGAACATGAGGCTTGTTCTTGCATTACTTGGCACGCTCATCGCCCTGCCGGTACAGGCGCAGCAGGTGCGCGAATGCGATTGGCATGCTTCAGCCTGGAACCTGGCCGAGCCGTGGGAGGAAAATACCCGCACCTTTGCCAATGGTGCGGTGCGGCTGGCACTTCTCGACACGATCGAACCGGCAGCGGCACCCTTCCATCTGCTTCTGCTCTCGCCCCCCCATGACGAGCTTGGCGCACGCCAGTGCCGGATTGTGTCCTTCCAGGGCGACCTGGGCTTTGGCGATATCGGCTTTGCCAGTCTCAGCGCATCCTATGACCCGGCCATCGGGCTGATCTTCGAGGTACCGGCGACAATCTATCTGCCGGAGGAAAATTTCGCCAATCCGTCGCTGTTGCGCATCACGCTCAACCAGGCCAGCGGCGCGGTCGGCACACAGGTATATCCGGGGGCGGAATGATCCTCGGGATCGGCACGGATCTGGCCAATATCGAGCGCATCGAAGGCGTGCTCGAGCGCCACGGCGCGCGCTTCCGAAATCGGGTCTTTACCGAGACCGAGCAGGCGAAAGCCGAGCGCCGGCGCGATGTCGCCGACACCTATGCCAAGCGCTGGGCCGCCAAGGAGGCCTGCTCCAAGGCGCTGGGCACGGGGCTCAGGATGGGTATCCGCTGGAAGGATATGGCGGTGCGCAACCTGCGCAGCGGTCAGCCGGTGATGGAGGTGACCGGCTGACCGCTGCGCAGGTT
>JALTZY010000182.1 GCA_027045905.1 Paracoccaceae bacterium | reverse complement strand
CAGGCCGATCTCGGCGCATGGCACGTCCACTACAACACCGAACGCCCGCATCCGGGATACAGAAACATGGGCCGCAGACCCATCGAAACCGTCATGTCGCTCGTCAGGCAAGAAGGTCAAGAATACAACCCATGCCGCCCCCGCCCATATTCAAGAGCGGCAAGCTCTCCTGGCAGGCGACACTGGCCACGCGGGGCGATTTCAAATCGGTCGAGGCCAATTGGCCTGGGTGAAGAAACCGGGCAGACGGAAAAGGCGTGCGAGGGCGAGGGCTCGCCGATCAGGAAGCTGCGCCACACCTGCGCCACCAGGGAGGAGGCAAGCCGCGCCGCGAAGGCCGAACTCGACAGGAGCAAGCGCGCGGGCGACACTCTCAGCATGACGATGCCGGGCAATCCACTGATCGCCGCCGATGGCCAAATCCTCGCCCTCGGGTTTCGGATCGGGGTGGCCGGGCCATGGTCGATCACGAGTGCCAGGCACCAGATCAGGGAGAGCGGTTTCACCACCACAATTGAGGCCGAGAAGCCCAAGTCAGAGACCCGCCAGACAAGGGCCCGGACCAAAAACAGAACGATCACAAGTCGAAAAAATTCGGTCCGGTCCAGCAGCGCCCCCCGGCCCCCCGGGATATTTCCGGCAAGAGGAAGGGGCATGTCCCCGGACGCGGAAGGGCGGGTTTGCCCTGTCGGTTCAGAAGGGCACGTCATCGGCGCGCGCGGCGGCGACGACAAATCTGGCGATGACCTTTTTCACCCCGGCCTTGTCGAAGGCGACTTCGAGCTTGTCATCCTCGGCTTCGGTCACTGCGCCATAGCCGAATTTCCGGTGAAACACCCGGTCGCCGGGAGCGAAAACTTCCACCGCGTCGAGGTCGATCACGGGGGCGGTCTGACGCGGGCGCTCATATGCGCGCGTCTGCATGCGCCGCCATCCCGGGGAGGCATGGCTATCGGCGCGGGCGGCCTCCCGCTCCATCCGGGTTCCGCCCGCCCCGTAGCCGCCGCCGTAGAGGCCCGGGGGAGTGAGCACGTCCACATGCTCTTCGGGCAGTTCGTCGATGAAGCGCGAGGGCAGCTGGCTCTGCCACTGGCCATAGACGCGCCGGTTGGCGGCAAAGCTGATGGTGCAGAGCTGACGCGCACGGGTGATGCCCACATAGGCGAGCCGGCGCTCTTCCTCGAGGCCCCGGGGGCCGTTTTCGTCCATCGAGCGCTGGGAGGGAAACAGCCCGTCCTCCCAGCCGGGCAGGAACACGGCCGGGTATTCGAGCCCCTTGGCCGCGTGCAGGGTCATGATCGTGACCTTTTCCTCGCCCGCCTCGGCCTCGTTCTCCATGATCAGGCTGACATGCTCGAGAAATCCCTGAAGGTTTTCGAAGCCCTCGAGCGCCTTGACCAGTTCCTTGAGGTTTTCGAGCCTTCCCGGTGCCTCGGGGGACTTGTCCTGAAGCCACATCTCGGTATAGCCGCTTTCCTCGAGGATCGTTTCGGCCAGCTCGATGTGATTATCGCCTGCGCGCTGGCGGGCGTGCCAGCGGTCGAGCCCGGCGAGCAGCGCCTTGAGCCCGGCCGCGCCCCTGCCCTTGATCCGCCCGTTTTCGGCGGCTATCCGCGCCCCTTCGAGCATCGACACCCCGGCTTCGCGCGCGACCGCGCGGATCGTGGCCAGCGCCTTGTCGCCAAGCCCGCGGCGCGGGGTGTTGACGATGCGCTCGAAGGCAAGGTCGTCCGCAGGGCTGACCGCGAGGCGGAAATAGGCCATGGCGTCGCGGATCTCGAGCCGCTCGTAGAAGCGCGGGCCGCCGATCACCCGGTAGGGCAGGCCGATGGTCAGGAAGCGGTCTTCGAAGGCGCGCATCTGGTGGCTGGCGCGCACGAGGATAGCGATATCGTCAAGGCTGAGCGGATCGAGCCCGCGTGTGCCCCGTTGCAGCGCCTCGATCTCCTCGCCCAGCCAGCGCGCCTCTTCGTCACCGTCCCAATGACCTATCAGGCGGACCTTTTCGCCCTCGCTCTGCTCGGTCCAGAGGGTCTTGCCCAGCCGGTCGCGATTCGCGGCGATCAGCGCGCTGGCCGTGGCTAGGATATGCGGGGTGGAGCGGTAATTCTGCTCGAGCCGGACCACCTTTGCGCCGGGAAAGTCCTTTTCAAACCGCAGGATATTGCCCACCTCGGCCCCGCGCCAGCCATAGATCGACTGATCGTCGTCGCCCACGCAGCAGATGTTGCGGTGGCCTGCGGCGAGCAGGCGCAGCCAGAGATACTGGGCCACGTTGGTATCCTGGTATTCGTCCACGAGGATGTAGCGAAACCAGCGCTGGTACCGGGCCAGCACATCCGTCTCGCTCTGAAAGATCGTCACCATGTGCAGGATCAGGTCGCCGAAATCGACCGCATTGAGCGTCCTCAGCCGTTCCTGATAGGCGGCATAAAGCTCGATCCCACGCCCGTTGAAGGCCTGGGTCTCGGCCACCGGCACGCGCTCGGGCGCCCAGGCGCGGTTCTTCCACTGGTCGATGAGGCCGGCGAGCAGGCGGGCGGGCCAGCGCTTTTCGTCGATATTCCCGGCCGCGATCAGCTGCTTGAGCAGGCGCAGCTGGTCGTCGGTGTCAAGGATGGTGAAATTGGGCTTGAGCCCGGCAAGCTCGGCGTGGCGGCGCAACAGCTTCGCACAGATGGCGTGAAAGGTGCCGAGCCACGGCATCCCCTCCACCGGCTGGCCGAGCAGATCGGCAACGCGCTCCTTCATCTCGCGCGCGGCCTTGTTGGTGAAGGTGACGGCGAGGATCTCGTCTGGCCGCGCGGCGCCGGTATAGAGCAGGTGGGCGATGCGCGCGGTCAGCGCGCGGGTCTTGCCAGTGCCCGCGCCCGCGAGCGTCAGCACCGGACCGTCAAGCGCCTCCACCGCCTCGCGCTGGGCCGGATTCAGGGCCTCGAGATAGGGAGCCGGGCGCGCCGGCATGGCGCGCGCCGAAAGGGAGGGGCGGGCGGCGGCCTCGAAGGCATCGCTTTCGTCGAAATCGCTCATACCCCCTTGTAGCGCGCGCGCGCAGCGAGGGGAAGGGCTGTTCGCACTATGTTCCCGCCCCCCGGGGGGGCTTGCGACATGTATTCTTGACCTTCTTGCCTGACGAGCGACATGACGGTTTCGATGGGTCTGCGGCCCATGTTTCTGTATCCCGGATGCGGGCGTTCGGTGTTGTAGTGGACGTGCCATGCGCCGAGATCGGC
>JALTZY010000181.1 GCA_027045905.1 Paracoccaceae bacterium | reverse complement strand
GGGCCGGTGGCGGCGGCGGCAGAGCGGTCGGGGACGCCGGTCCTGCTGGGGCCGCGTCTGGAGGGCGAGGGCATCGCCGCCTGAACAGCGGCCGCTGGCGCGCGGGTGACGATTTTTCGCAGAAAATCGGTGCCTCCGGCGGGAGTATTTGGGGAAAGGCGAAAGGGAAGGCGCTTACGCCGCGGCCGCCAGTTGCCGGGGGCGAACCGGCCTTGCCGACCTTATCGAATTGCGCCTTCGCCTCCGGGACGTTATCTCCTGTGGAAAGGCAATAGTCAGGAGGTCGCATGAGCCGCGCATTCGTATTTCCCGGTCAGGGGTCGCAGTCGGTGGGCATGGGCAGGGCGCTGGCCGAGGCCTATCCGGCCGCCCGGGCCGTTTTCGAAGAGGTGGACGAGGCGCTGGGCGAGAAGCTCTCGGCACTGATCTGGGAGGGCGAGGCGGAGGCGCTTACCCTCACCGAAAACGCCCAGCCGGCGCTGATGGCGACCTCGCTTGCCGCCATGCGGGCGCTGGAGGCCGAGGGGGTGGCGGTCACGGATGCGGCCTTTGTCGCGGGCCACAGCCTAGGCGAATATTCGGCCCTCGCGGCGGTCGGGGCGCTGAGCCTGACCGATACGGCGCGGCTGCTGCGCATCCGGGGCCGCGCCATGCAGGAAGCGGTGCCGGTGGGCGAGGGGGCGATGGCGGCGCTGCTGGGGCTCGATTTCGCTGCCGCCAGCGCGGTGGCCGAGGCGGCGGCAAGGGAGACCGGCGCGGTCTGCCAGGCGGCCAATGACAACGATCCGGGCCAGGTGGTGGTCTCGGGCCACCGGGGCGCGGTGGAGCGCGTGATCGAGCTGGCCAAGGAGGCCGGGGCGCGGCGCGCGGTGCTGCTGCCGGTATCGGCCCCCTTCCACTGCGCGCTGATGCAGCCGGCGGCCGAGGCCATGCGGGCGGCGCTCGGCGAGGTCGAGATGCGCGCGCCCGCCGTGCCGGTGGTGGCCAATGTCGTGGCCCGCGCGGTCAGCGAGCCTGACGAGATCCGCGCCCTGCTGGTGGCCCAGGTCACGGGCTCGGTGCGCTGGCGCGAGAGCGTGGCCTGGATGGCCGCGCAAGGGGTGAACGAGATCTGGGAAATCGGTGCAGGCAAGGCGCTCAGCGGCATGATCCGGCGTATCGAGCGCTCCATTGCCTGCCGGCAGGTGGGTGCGCCCGAGGATGTGGCGGCGGCGGTCGCTGCGGCGAAGGATATGGAAAGGGATGCAGATGTTTGACCTGACAGGGAAAAAGGCACTTGTCACAGGCGCCTCCGGGGGAATTGGCGGGGCCGTTGCCCGCGCGCTCCACGGCGCCGGGGCCGAGGTCGCGCTCAGCGGCACGCGGGTAGAGCCGCTCGAGGCGCTGGCCGAGGAACTGGGTGCGCGCGTGCATGTGAGCCCTTGCAACCTTTCCGATCGCGAGGCGGTGGCGGCGCTTCCGAAACAGGTGATCGAGGCCATGGGCGGGCTCGACATTCTCGTCAACAATGCCGGCATCACCCGCGACAATATCTTCATGCGACTCAAGGATGAGGAATGGGACGCGGTGCTGGAAGTCAACCTCACCAGCGCCATGCGCCTGATGCGCGCGGTGATGCGCCCGATGATGAAGGCGCGCTGGGGCCGGATCATCAGCATCGGCTCCATCGTCGGCGCCACCGGCAATGCGGGCCAGGCCAATTATGCCACCGCCAAGGCCGGCCTCGTGGGGCTGACCAAATCCGTCGCCCAGGAGGTCGCGAGCCGGGGCATTACCGCCAATGTGGTCGCCCCCGGCTTCATCGCCACCCCGATGACCGATGCGCTGACCGACGACCAGAAGGCGGCGATCAACGCCCAGATCCCCGCCGCGCGCATGGGCGCGCCCGAGGAAATCGCCGCCGCGGTGCTGTATCTGGCAAGCGAGGAGGCGGGCTATGTGACCGGCGCCACGCTGCATGTGAACGGCGGCATGGCAATGCTGTGAGGGGGCGATGCCCGGTGCTTTCGCCCGGCCTTGCGCTCTGCCGCCCACGGGCTTGGGCGGGCGCGGAATCCGTTTGCCTCTTGCGCCCGATATGCTATAGGCGGCGCGGGATTTGCCGCGCGCCAGTCCGGCGCGGGTGCCCTCGCGTGGCAATGCGAGGGTTCAACGGGCCGCCAACGGCCAGACAAGAACGGGCCAAGCGCCTGAAAACCGTGAGGAATTATCATGAGCGACGTCGCAGAACGGGTGAAGAAGATCGTTGTGGAGCATCTGGGTGTGGAAGAGGGCAAGGTCACGGAATCGGCCTCGTTCATCGACGATCTGGGCGCCGACAGCCTGGATACGGTCGAGCTGGTCATGGCCTTCGAGGAAGAATTCGGCATCGAGATCCCGGATGATGCGGCCGAGACCATCCAGACCTTTGGCGACGCGGTGAAATTCATCTCCGAAGCCGCCTGAGGCGGGGCCGGGCGGGCCGGACCGGGGCCGGCGTTCTCCGGCATTTCTCCGGCATGTGGAAGCAAAGCGGTGCCACCTCTGCGGGTGGCACCGTTTTCCGTTTGCGGGGCCCTTTTCGGGCCGTTGTCATCCGCGCAGCGCAAAATCCGGACCGACATTCCGCCTGCTTTCGGGCAAGATCGGCATCGCTTCGGGATGAATGGGCGCAGCATGGCCAGAGACATTTCGCTACAGTCGATCGGTGAAGCCTCGCCGCAACAGGTGGCCGAGTGGCTCGAGCGGGGCGAGGTGCTGCTGGTGGATGTGCGTGAGGCGCGCGAATACGAGGCCGAGCACATCGCCGGCGCCATGCTGCTGCCGCTCTCCGGGCTCGACCCGGACTGTTTCCCGGCGCTGCCGGGGCGGCGGGTGGTGCTGCATTGCGCAATCGGCAAGCGCAGCCTGTCGGCGGCGCGGGCGCTGGCGGCGGCGGGGCGCGAGGTCAGGCATATGCCGGGGGGGCTCGCGGCCTGGAAGGAGGCGGGGCTGGAGACCGAACTGCTGCTCGAGGAGCCCAGGCGTGAGTTCTCATCGCGTTGTTCATTCGATCCACCTCTGAGAAGCTGAAGTTTGCAACAACTGACGCCTGTCAAGGAGGACCGAATGAACATGCACAAGAACGCCCGGCTCACGCCGAAAGGTCGAGAGCTCTTGATTGCGCGGTTGGAGCGCGGGGAACATCCGGGCGACGTGGCCTGCGCCATGGGGCTCAGCGCGCGCGCCGTTTACAAGTGGTGCACGAGGTATCGTGAAGAGGGGCTGGGCTGCACCGG
>JALTZY010000180.1 GCA_027045905.1 Paracoccaceae bacterium | reverse complement strand
AACACGAACAGGGTTTAGAAAAGGTTAACCCTCATGGCCCAGGCACTCGGCGAAAACCGGAGCGCCGGCCCCGACAGCCGCGCAAAACAGCAAGAGCCCGCGCGTGTCCCGCCCGGAACAGGGCGGATCTCGGCCCGGAATGCTCCGGGCTCAGGCCATGGTTTCGTCGATCAAGACCGGCGCGTTGCCCTTGGGGTGCAGCACCACGCGGGTGCCGAGAGGAACGCGATCATAAAGGTCGATGATGTGTTCGTTGATCAGGCGTGCACAGCCATTGGAGACGGCGGTGGCGATGGTCTGCGGGGCGTTGGTGCCGTGGATGCGCAGATAGGTGTCCCGCCCGTTATCGTCGAAGAGATAGAGGGCGCGGGCACCCAGCGGGTTGTCGATGCCGCCGGGCATTCCGTCCTTCCAGCGGGCATAGTCGGGATTGCGGGCGATCATCGCCCGGGTCGGGGTCCAGCTAGGCCATTCCCGCTTGGCCTTCACCGTGAAGGTGCCGGCATGATAGAGTCCGGCGCGCCCGACCCCCACCGTGTAGCGGCGCGCGCGCCCCTCGGGCAGGGTCCAGTAGAGGCGGAAGCTGGCCGGGTCCACATGGATCTCGCCCGCCGGCAGTTCGGTCTTCATGGAAAGATCCAGCGGCAGGAAATCCTCCGGCAGGGCGAAGGCCGGCTTCTCATGGGCCCGTGCCGGTGCCGAGGGTATCACGGATGTCGCCGATGCCGCCGCGCCGGCGGCGAAAGAGGTGGCGAGGAAGTGGCGTCGCGAAACGGGGCTTGCGGGCATGGCTCTCTCCGGGTTCTGGCGGGAAAAGTATGGCGGGCGGAGCCGGGGGCGGGCAATGCCGGTGTTTTGCGTCGTGTTCACAATTTCGTCAACTTCGGCTCGTGCCGCGGGCCGAGGAGATTGCCGCATGAAAAAGCCCCGGCGTTTCCACCGGGGCCATTCGGTCTCTTCCGGGGCAGGGCTCAGCCCTTCTTGCCGCCCTGCTTTCCTTCGCCGCCGGCGATTTCCTCGCCGGTTTCCTGGTCCACCACCTTCATGCTGAGGCGCACCTTGCCGCGGTCGTCGAAGCCGAGCAGCTTGACCCAGACTTCCTGGCCTTCCTTCAGCACGTCGGAGGGATGGTTCAGGCGGCGGTTCTCGATCTGGCTCACATGCACGAGCCCGTCGCGCTTGCCGAAGAAGTTCACGAAGGCGCCGAAATCGACGATCTTGACCACCTTGCCGCGATAGATTTCGCCCTCTTCGGGCTCGGCGACGATGGCGTGGATCATCTCGCGCGCCGTCCGGATGGCTTCCTCGTTGGGGCTGGCGATCTTGATCACGCCGTCGTCGTTGATATCGACCTTGGCGCCGGAGACCTCGACGATCTCGCGGATCACCTTGCCGCCCGAGCCGATCACCTCGCGGATCTTGTCGGTGGGCACACTCATGGTCTCGATGCGTGGGGCATGGGCGGAGAACTCGGCCCGGCCCTCGCTCAGCGCCTTGTTCATCTCGCCGAGGATATGCAGGCGCCCGGCCTTTGCCTGCTCCAGCGCCTTCTGCATGATCTCCGGGGTGATGCCGGCGACCTTGATATCCATCTGCAGGGAGGTGATGCCCTTTTCGGTGCCGGCGACCTTGAAGTCCATGTCGCCGAGATGGTCCTCGTCGCCGAGGATGTCGGAGAGGATCGCGTATTCGCCGTTCTCCTCGAGAACCAGGCCCATGGCGACGCCGGCGACAGGTGCCTTGAGCGGCACCGCGGCGTCCATCATGCTGAGCGAGCTGCCGCAGACCGTGGCCATGGAGGAAGAGCCGTTGCTTTCGGTGATCTCCGAGACGACCCGGATCGTGTAGGGGAATTCGGTCGCCGGCGGCAGCACCGCCTGCAGCGCGCGCCAGGCGAGCTTGCCGTGGCCGATCTCGCGACGCCCGGTAAAGCCGTAGCGGCCCACCTCGCCCACCGAATAGGGGGGGAAGTTGTAATGCAGCAGGAAGTTCGACTTGTAGGTGCCCTGCAGCGCGTCGATCATCTGCTCGTCGTCGCCGGTGCCCAGGGTGGTGATGACCATGGCCTGGGTCTCGCCGCGGGTAAAGAGGGACGAGCCGTGGGTGCGCGGCAGGATGCCGACCTCGGCCGAGATCGGGCGGATTTCGTCGAGCGCGCGCCCGTCAATGCGCTTGCCGGTCTTTACCAGGTCGCCGCGCAGGATGGCGCTTTCGAGTTTCTTGAGCGCGGATGCCAAGTTTTCGTCTTCCTGCCGGGCTTCGTCGAGCTCGGCCACGATCGCCTCGCGCGCCTCGGCAAGGGCGGCAACGCGGGCCTGCTTGTCGGTGATCGCATAGGCCGCGCGCAGGCGCTCTTCGCCGATCTTCTTCACCGTCTCGTAAAGCTCGGAATAATCCGGCGGGGTGAAGTCGAACGGATCCTTCGCCGCCTCTTCGGCAAGCTCGACGATCAGGTCGATCACCGGCTGGATCTGCTCGTGGGCGAAGGTGACGGCGCCGAGCATCTCCTCTTCGGAGAGTTCATAGGCCTCGCTCTCCACCATCATCACCGCGTCGCGGGTGCCGGCGACCACCAGATCGAGCTTCTGGTCGGGGTTCTCGCGCAGCTTGTGCATGTCGTCCACGGTCGGGTTGAGGATGTATTCGCCATCCTCGTAGCCCACCCGGCAGCCGGCGATCGGCCCCATGAAGGGCACGCCCGAAAGGGTCAGCGCGGCGGAAGCGGCGATCATCGCCACGATGTCCGGGTCATTGACCAGATCGTGGCTGAGCACGGTGCAGATCACCAGCACCTCGTTCTTGAAGCCCGGCGCGAAGAGCGGGCGGATCGGCCGGTCGATGAGCCGGCTGGTGAGGGTTTCCTTTTCGGTCGGGCGCGCCTCGCGCTTGAAGAAGCCGCCGGGGATCTTGCCGGCGGCGTAGTATTTTTCGTTGTAATGCACGGTCAGCGGGAAGAAGTCCTGTCCCGGTTTTGCTTCCTTGGCGAAGGTGACATTGGCCATGACCGAGGTTTCGCCGAGCGTGGCGATCACCGAGCCATCCGCCTGGCGGGCGACCTTGCCGGTCTCGAGCGTCAGGGTCTCTTCGCCCCATTCCATGGATTTCCTGGTTTCGTTGAACATGTATCGTATCCTTTTCGAGAGCACTCCCGGGCCCATCCCGGGTCTCCCATTTGCATGGCGGCCCCATTGCCGCCGCCCCATCATCGTTTCCCAGTGCCGGGGCTGGGCACAAAGTCTCAGATGGGGGGGCTATAGAGC
>JALTZY010000179.1:2672-3266 GCA_027045905.1 Paracoccaceae bacterium | reverse complement strand
GTATATACCCCTGGCAGATGCTGCCACGAAGTATGAGGTCTCCGAGGATGTTCTGTCCCAAGCAGTTGAACGGGGCGTCATCCGCGCAATTCGGGTGAACGGCCACATAGCGGTAGCCGAGGACGACGTGCGCAAACTGCGGAACGGTGAGCCGAGCGCTGAGATCCCCCAGTACATTCCCCTCACCGAGGCGGCAGAACGCTACGGCATCTCTGAGGAAACCTTGAGGCGTGCTATCGAATCGGGTACAATAGAGGCGATTCGACTTGGAGAGGAGGTCGCTGTGGCGGAGGGGGATGTGGAGAAGATTGTGATTCGGAAAAAAGATTTCGAGCATTTGCGGGGGAAGCCGATAGGTGTCACCCAAGCGGCGGAAAAGTACGGGGTTGCCCAGTCTACAATTAGCAGATGGGTTAAAGCGGGATATATTGAACAAATAGGCCGAGTTGGAAGGAAAGTACTCTTGGATGAGGCTGACGTAGCTTATCGTGTGGAAATCTATCGCCGTATGGGTGGAGGCCGTGGCCGTCGGACTTTTGATTCAGAAGGAAAACCCTACCGGATAAAGTATCCTGAGAGGACTAAGTACCCCGC
>JALTZY010000179.1:1602-2662 GCA_027045905.1 Paracoccaceae bacterium | reverse complement strand
CTATACTCCTCCCAGAAAAACAAAAGCCCTGCGCCGCCATACCCGGCCAGGGCTACGACCCGAGAGGACACGGCTCCCGGGCACAAGTAGGATAGCCCAGAGCCCCCTCCTCTCGCAAGCCTGGGGGAGAGCAGCATGGCAGCACGATCCTCCAATCTCCAGTCCGGCATCGTCCTCTGGGACGCGCGCCATCTTCCCCTGTTAAGCCTTCTGGAGGCGCAGCCATGACCACGCTCATCGCGGTATACGACAGTTCCGGCCGCTGTATTGGCCGTTGCGACTCCCGGTGTTACAACGCGGAAGAGCCGAAGTGCGAGTGTATCTGCGGGGGCAGGAACCATGGCAAGGGTCTACAGCAGGCGCCTGACAACACGCGCGAGTGGTTGCTGGAGGAGTTGGAAGCCGGTGGCTTTGAGGAGCAAGCCGCCACGTTGCGGCGGCTGTTCGAAGAGTATAAAGCGCGTATGGGCCTGGGGGGCACAGCGCGCTATGAGGTGAATGCGGAGGCGGTCTGCCAGCTGTCACTGCCGCTGGAGGTGTAAGATGGGCACATAGCCGCCTGGGGGGATTGGATGTGCAGTCGCTGTCGGGCGGAATTTGAAGCCAGTTGCGCGTGGAGATGGGTAGCGAGGACGACGGTGTAGAGTCAATGGAGAAGAACGGGAGATGAACACACATGTGTTCCTGACCGCCGCAATTGACAGCGGGCTTCTCTCAGACGCCGAGGTCATTGCGTTCTCCCGGCTTCTGGACTTCCTGGCCGCCTATCACATGGAGCATTACACGTTCACGTTGGAGGACCTGGGCAACCTGTGGGGGCGTACTCGTCCTCTCAAAACCCGGCAGGTACGTGAGTATGTATCCGCGTTGAAGCGCCTGCCGTGGCTGGATGTGGTCAGTGCTTCGGGGCAGGTAGTCATCTCTCTGCGTCCCGACCGGTTGCCGCACAATGACGGCGCTAGCAGTGCAGAAAGCGGCAGTATCATTGCAGAAAGCGGCGCTAACGATGCAGTAAGTGTGCAGTCTGGGGGGGATTATAGGGGGGGTGCTTGGTTGCTTG
>JALTZY010000179.1:0-1592 GCA_027045905.1 Paracoccaceae bacterium | reverse complement strand
TCTGGATCCGATCCCATTCGGGTAAATCTCTTGTTTCAGGGAGTGACACGCGAATTGGGTTCGGGGACAAAAGCAAGCAACCAAGCAAGCAATAAATACGGCGCGGCGCTGCATCGTTACCGCATTGATAGCGCACAGTTAGTGCATCGAGAGCGCATCGGCAGCGCACTATTGCCGCCGCATCAAGGGTGCACCGATAGTGCACAGATAGCGCATCGAGAGCGCGCTAGCAGTGCATCGCAGCTTGACGTGCCCGACGACCTGCTGCACGCCGTCCTGAATGCGCTGGACGCCTTGCCGCCGGCGAACGGTGTGTCTGAATCTAGCGCGCGGGCCATCATCGCCGACGCCCTGGAGCGCGGAGTAGCGCCGGAGGCGATCCTGGCCGTGGCTCTGGCCGTAGGCGCGCGGGCAAAGACCGAGGCGGTCGGAGGGGGGCTGTTTCGGTCACTCGTCGGAAAGCCCGATCCTGCTGGCGAGGTGCCACGTGCATTCCTGGACGAGGCGCGTAAGATTCTCGGCCTGAAGAGCCAAGACGGTGAAGAGAATGCACTGTCGGAGCCCCTGGAGGTCGAGATTGTGGGTAAGCCGCCTTATGACCCGGCGGCCGTATGGGAAGGGGCCAAAGAAATTCTGGCCGGTCATATGGACGCTCGGGACTTCCGGACTTGGATAGCGAAGACGGCTGTTGTGGAATGGCGCGAGGCACCACGTAAGGAAGCCAACGGTGCAGAGGGAGTGCAGGCCACTTTTACCATCGGCGTGCCCAATGCTTTTACCAAGGAGTGGCTGCGAAATCGGCTGCATAAGCAAATTAAGGAGGCGTTGGAACATATAGCTGCACATCGCATAGATGTAATGTACGTCGTAGACCGGCGTTTGAGGGAACCAACAAAGTACGCATAGTGAAAAAGCAGTGTGTGGTGGTGCCCCCACACCACCACACACCTGACCCCGCCGCCGGTGCGGGCGACGGCGGGGCTGCTATGAGGATACGCGTTTTTGCGCCTCGTGGCAACCCCTGGGCCGACTTCGCTCGCGGCTGGCGGCGGGTGGAGTCGGCCGAACTGATCCTGGAAAGGGGGTGAGAGGGGCCACGGAGGCGAGCCGGGCACGAGGAGGCGTCGTGTTCCGGGCCGGCCCACCCGGGAGACGACGTCAGAACACAGGGAAAGGAGGAGACCATGTACCAGCGCATCGTGATTGTGGGCAACCTGGGGGACGATCCGGAGATGCGGTTTACCCCATCGGGCGTGCCGGTCACCACGTTTCCCGTTGCCGTCAACCGCCGGTGGACGGACGGCAACGGTGAAGTGCGGGAGAAGACCACATGGTTTCGGGTCACGGCCTGGCGCAAGCTGGCCGAGGTGTGCAACCAGTACCTGAGCAAGGGACGGCCGGTGCTGGTGGAAGGCGAAGTGGAAGCCTCTGCCTGGCTGGATGGCCAGGGGAATGCCCGGGCCACGCTGGAGCTTACGGCGCGCAACGTCCGCTTCCTGGGCGGTCGGGGCAACGGTAGTGGGAGCGGCATGCCGACGGAACCTGCGGAAGATGAGGACATACCGTTCTAGGAGGGAGCCATGAGAATTGCG
>JALTZY010000178.1 GCA_027045905.1 Paracoccaceae bacterium | reverse complement strand
GTGTTAACGCGGGATTCACTTGTTTCTGATTCTCTCGAATCGGAAAGGAATCTGTCATGGACGATGAGCTTGAACATTTCGGACTGGTCCGCAGCCCCAGCCCGGAGCGTCCGCTCCAGGGGATGACCGTCCTCGTGGTCGAGGACAGCCGCTTTGCCTCCGAGGCGGTTCGGCTGCTCTGCCTGCGCTCGGGGGCGCGCATCCGCCGGGCCGACACGCTGGCGGCGGCGCACAGGCATCTGGCAGTCTATCGCCCGAGCGTGGTGGTGGTCGATCTCGGCCTGCCCGACGGCAATGGAGCCGGGCTGATCGCCGAGCTCGACCGGGCCAGGCCGCGGGTCGGCGCGATCCTGGCGATGAGCGGGGACGAGGCGGGGCGCGAGCAGGCCCTTGCCGCCGGGGCGGATGCCTTCCTGGCCAAGCCGATCGAAAGCCTGCTTGCCTTTCAGCAGGCGGTGCTGGGCGCTCTGCCCGAGGGGCCGGTGAGCCGGCCGCGCGCAGTGGAGAGCGACCGGGTCGCGCCGGACCCGATTTCGCTGAAGGATGATCTGAGCCTGATGGCGGAGGCGATCGGCGCCGCGCCGCGCGGAGAAGACCTCGACTATATCGCGCAGTTCCTCGCCGGCGTTGCCCGCAGCGCCCATGACCGCGACCTGGAAGCGGCCGCGAGGGGGCTGGCCCGGGCTCGCGCCAGGGGAGAGGGTACCCGGGCGGGGCTGGACAATCTGGCCGGGCTGATCGCCGAGCGGCTGAAGGTCGACTCCCCCGTGTGAGCCCTGTACGCTCGGGCGGCGCTGACGCGTATATCGGGCCGGTCATCTGGGGCGCTCTCGCCGGGCTTGCCGATCTGACGGTCCGGAGCGGCTTCTCTGCACGCCGTCTCTCCTTCGACGGCTGCGAGGCAGTGGCGCCGGGCAGAGCCGGCCACGGCCCCGGGGTGTCCGGTCCGCAGACAGGGCCGGCGGTATTTCGAATGCTGGCAAACCGGGCCATTTCCGCCACATGGCGGCCCCAGTCCTGCCTTTTCGTCCTCTCAGGTCTGTTGCCGGGCGTGGCACTGGGGCCCGCAACAGATTCTGGAGCATATCATGGGCAGATTGTTGAAATCCTTCGCAGCCGAAGAGAGTGGCAATGTCGTGATCGACTGGGTGGTGCTGCTGTCCGGCTCGATCCTGCTGGCACTGTCGGTAGTGGCGACGGTGAGCGCGAATCTGGACGACATCACCTCCGGCACGTCCCTGCAGATTCGCTCGGTCGAGGTGGGCAGCTCCGGGTGAGGGGGGCGGTGGCCCGCGATCGGGGAACCCCGCTCCCCGGTCCGCATTTTCCGGCCTCCGTTCCCGTCTCCGTCCTCACCCCTGTTCGTCCTCGATCACGCGCAGGCGCAACTCGCGCAGCTGTTCGTTGGTGGGCTCGCTGGGCGCGCCCATCATCAGGTCTTCGGCCCGCTGGTTCATCGGGAACATGATCACCTCGCGGATATTCACTTCGTCGGCCAGCAGCATCACGATCCGGTCTATGCCGGCCGCGCAACCTCCGTGCGGCGGCGCGCCATACTGGAAGGCGTTGACCATGCCGCCGAAGCGCTTGCGCACCTCTTCCTCCGAATAGCCCGCGATTTCGAAGGCCCTGAACATGATCTCGGGCTTGTGGTTGCGGATCGCGCCGGAGAGGATCTCGTAGCCGTTGCAGGCCAGATCATACTGAAGCCCGCGCACCGCCAGCGGGTCGCCCTCGAGCGCCGCGAGCCCCCCTTGCGGCATGGAAAACGGGTTGTGGTCGAAGTCGATCCTGCCCGTCTCCTCGTCGCGCTGGAAGATCGGGAAATCGACGATCCAGGCGAAGGCGAAGCGGTCCTCGTCGATCAGGCCCAGCTCGCGACCGATCTCGTCGCGCGCGCGGCCCGCGAAGGGCTCGAAGGCCTTGGGCCTGCCGCCGAGGAAAAACGCCGCATCGCCCACGCCCAGCCCCAGCTGCTCGCGGATCGCCTCGGTGCGCTCGGGGCCGATGTTTTTCGCCAGCGGGCCGGCCCCCTCGATCCCCGCGCCCTGGTCGCGCCAGAAGATATAGCCCATCCCCGGCAGGCCCTCCTTCTGGGCAAAGGCATTCATCCGGTCGCAGAACTTGCGCGAGCCGCCGCCCGGCGCCGGGATGGCGCGAATTTCAGTGCCTTCCTGCTCCAGCAGTCTGGCAAAGATGGCAAAGCCCGAGCCGCGGAAATGCTCGCTCACCACCTGCATCTTGATCGGGTTCCTGAGGTCGGGCTTGTCGGTCCCATACCACAGCGCCGCATCGGCATAGGAGATCTGCGGCCAGTCCCGATCGACCTTGCGGGAACCGCCGAACTCCTCGAACACGCCCCTCAGCACCGGCTCGATCGTGTCGAACACGTCCTGCTGGGTGACGAAGCTCATCTCCATGTCAAGCTGGTAGAAGTCGGTCGGCGAGCGGTCGGCGCGCGGGTCCTCGTCGCGAAAGCAGGGCGCGATCTGGAAATACCTGTCAAAGCCCGCCACCATCATCAGCTGCTTGAATTGCTGCGGGGCCTGCGGCAGGGCGTAGAACTTGCCCGGATGCAGGCGGCTCGGCACCAGGAAGTCGCGCGCGCCCTCGGGGCTGGAAGCGGTGATGATCGGGGTCTGGTATTCGCGAAAGCCCTGCGCCCACATCCGCTTGCGCATGCTGGCGATCACGTCCGAGCGCAGCTTCATGTTCTGTTGCAGCTTGTCGCGGCGCAGGTCAAGGAAGCGGTATCTGAGCCGGGTTTCCTCCGGGTATTCCTGATCGCCGAATACCTGCAGCGGCAATTCACCGGCCGCGCCCAGCACTTCGAGGTCGGTGATGAAGACCTCGATTTCGCCGGTGGGCAGCTTCGGGTTCACCAGCGCCTCGTCGCGCGCCAGCACGCGCCCGTCGATGCGGATGCACCATTCGGCGCGCAGCTTCTCGACCTCGGCGAAAACCGGGCTGTCCTCGTCGGCGAGCACCTGGGTGATGCCGTAATGATCGCGCAGGTCGATGAACAGCACGCCCCCGTGGTCGCGCACCCGGTGCACCCAGCCCGAAAGGCGCACCTCCTCGCCCACGTCGGATTTTCTCAGATCGGCACAGGTATGGCTGCGATAGGCGTGCATCGTTTTTCCCTTCCGGTTTTGTCGGGCCGATACACCCGCTGGCGGGGGCAAAGTCAAGTCCAAGGCGCCCCTGCCGGTCGGCGCCTTTTGCGCGAATCCTCCGAAAAAGGTTAATATGACCCTGCAACAAGTGGGGAATCACCAACCCG
>JALTZY010000177.1 GCA_027045905.1 Paracoccaceae bacterium | reverse complement strand
TCGAAGAGCAGGCGTTCGATCTGCCAGGCTACGACCGTGCCCTGATCGCCGTCGGTGGGGTTGATGTCGGTGATGCGCCACCCTCTGCCCACCGCCTCGCGCACATAGCCCGCCTGCGTGCCCGGCAGTGCCAAGGTGTCTGTCCCCGCGCCGCCGATCACCTCGTCCGATCCCGCACCGGGGCGCAGCAGGTCGTCCCCCGGGCCGCCACCCAGCAGATCGTTCCCTTCACCACCCTCCAGCGTGTCGTCGCCGGGACCGCCCCACAGCTCGTCCGCTCCTTCCCCGCCCAGCAGCCGGTCGTTGCCGTCAAAGCCGTAAAGCCGGTCCGCATCCGCACCACCGTCCAGCACGTCACCATCGGCACCGCCCCACAGCTTGTCCAGTCCCGGACCACCCCTCAGCATGTCACTACCGGCCCCACCGCCCAAGCTGTCGTTTCCGGGACCCCCGTCCAGCTCGTCATCCCCAAGATCGCCCCACAACTGGTCGTTCCCTTCCTCCCCCATGCCCGGTCGTCACCAGGACCGGTCCACAGGAAATCATCGCCCCCACCACCCCGAACCGTGTCGTTCCCGGGACCGCCACCCACCGTGTCGATCCCCTCACCGCCTTCCACCTCGTCGTCCCCGTCCATCGCCCACAGCCGATCGTCCCCCGCACCGCCGTCCAGCGTGTCGCCGTCGACACCACCCCACAGCTCGTCGTTCCCCGCTCCGCCCGAGAGCGTGTCCACCCCCGGACCGCCGCCAATCCTGTCGTTCCCGATGCCGCCCTCGGCCGTGTCGTTCCCAGGACCGCCCCACAGGGCGTCGTTCCCGTCCTCGCCGTAGAGACCGTCGTCGCCGCCAAACCCGATCAATGTGTCATTGCCCGCGCCACCCCACATGACGTCATTGCCCGGACCCCCTCCCGCCAGATCGTCGCCGGCATCGCCGTACACCTCGTCATCCCCAGCTCCCGCCCACAGCTCGTCAGCACCAGAACCACCCGAGAGCCTGTCGTCACCATCGTAGCCAAAGAGACGATCGTTACCTCCGAGACCGTCAAGTATATCGTTCCAAGGGGTCCCATGAAGCGTGTCACCCGCGTCGGTTGCGGTCGATGTTCCAGAGACGACAATCTCGACATACTCATATGTCTGATTGCCCCGGACATCTATGGCATCGATGCCAATTTCGTTGCTTCCTGGCCGAGATCCAGCTCGATAGATCACGTTTGACCAGTCATATATACTAACATCCATGTATTTACCCTCGAGCGAATTTGTACCCAAAACAACTCGCCCGCCGTCACTGCCCTTACGGCTATCCCAGATCCGAATGGTCTTTAGGTCATCGTCAGGATCCCAAACCTTGAATATGTCGGCCAATTGGATTTCCTTTCCCGGGCTAACTTCAAGATTTCTCGTAAGGATTTCAATCCTTGGTGGCGAGCCTGGGTCGGATTGGCTTTCGAGCTTGCGAGCTAAATCATCTAACGAGGGCAACAGATTGGTAGACCTGCCATCTCTTGCCCAATTTGCCAGGTTTACGAGCCAGTTCTGTAGATAGACACTGATTTCTACCAAAGATGTCGCATCAACGATTCTTCCTAGAGTGTCGATAATATCTTTGACGCGCGCACTCCCTAGGTTTCCTATTGCTTCTCCCGCTCCAATTATCGAAGTTATACCAATTTCCGAGAAAAAGTTTACGATATCATCGCGAAGAGATTGCGCTTTGTTGATCTCCAGCCGATTGCCGACATAGTCGACTATCTCCTTTGCAACATCAATGAGTCCAACAGATGCCCGAACCTGTTCATAAAGATCAATCAATTGTTCGAGCGAAACACTCTTGAGAGGAGTAGACCATCGGACAGGTTCGGGAACCTCCCGGAGAAAACCGTTCAGGGCTACAGTAGCCTGCTCGAGCAAGGATCCAGCAAATATAAGAGATAATTTTTCAGTGCCATACTTCAAAAAGTTTGAGTGTTGTCATATAATAATTGAGCAAACTGGGCCGGAACCGTAGCCGATCCGGTTGTCAAATAGGATAGCGCGGAGCTAGAAAATAAAGATATGCCCGATGATAGAATGTCGCGGATTAGTTTTAAATCGGAAACCTTGTTAAGGTCATCGATTAAGTCTTGTACAGACTGCCGCCACTCCGATATCGTTTTGGTTATCCTGGGGTAATATCGAAATATGGCTAAGGCAGCTGCACGAACGTCGTCCGGGGCGTACGTGGGATTGTAGGAGAGATCGTAAGCGCGAACATTTGTATATCTTCCACTTTGATCAGCAAGACCTTCGAGAAGAAACGAGCGCCCGCCAACATCGATCAGGACCAGGGGCCCCTGGGGCGCGGCATCATCGTCATCCGCGATGGTGAAGCCGGCGCGGGCGAGCCAGGTGGAAGTGGGATCGGACGGCGAGGCCTGTACGATCAGCGAAAAGCTCTCGTCGGTCTCGTTGACGCTGTCCTCGCGGATGCGTACCGTGACGGTCTTCTGGGTCTCGCCCGGCCCGAAGGTGACCGGCACATTCACCAGTCCGTCGTAGTCGCCGCTGTTGGTGAATCCGCGGTCCTGCACCGTACTGACGTAGACCGTCTGGCTCCCGTACCCCTGGCTCCGCATCAGCGTGAAGCCGACGGCCGTGTCGTCTTCGGTAACCCGGACGCTCGAGGGGGGGTAATGTTCCATGCTGCCATGGCTAAGCTCCACGATGAGCTACCGGCGCACATCGTACCATGTGCGGCAACCAAAAACCTCCTACCATGCCTCCCACAACAGTGCAAGGATATGGCTATCAACTTCAGATAGAAAAATTTTTCGAGGTTTTTCAAGTACATGAGGCGCGCAACCAATTCGCATCTCGCGCCGACCGCGAATACGCATCGGTCGGACATGCTGCCGCGTGCCGTGACTTGCATCTATGGTAGCAAACCGTGATCGCGGATGCTCAATACATGGCGGGTCCACGCAGGAGAACTAACGGCGTCAGCGCTAGGATCCACAGGTCGAGGGCGAGGCTCCACTCGCGTACGTAGGCGAGGTCGTAGGCGATGCGCCGCTTCAGCTTCTCGGGCGTGTCGAGCTCACCTCGATAGCCGCGGATCTGCGCGAGGCCCGTCATTCCTGGCTTCACCCAATAACGTGAGAAGTAGAGTTGGGTCCGCCTCGCCAGCTCCTCGTCGTGCCCCACCGCGCGCGGCCGCGGGCCGACGAGGTTCATCTCGCCGCGCAGCACGTTCCATAGCTGCGACAACTCGACGAGGCTCGTGCACCGCAGCCAACGGCCGACGCGGGTTATGCGCGGGGCGTCGGGGCTGGCCTGGCGGATCGGCGCATCCGGCGCATCGCAGTGATCGGCGTACATATTGCGGAACTTCAGCATCTCGAAGGGCCTGCTGCCCCGCCCGCGCCCCAGCTGCCGGTCTGTCGCGGTCGAAGGCCTTTCTGCCAGCGTCTGCTCTGCGTGTTGAATCCGGGCCGAAGGAGACGCCAAGCAGCGAAAGCGCGGCGGGTTCCGGACCCGATGCTGCGCCTTCGGGGGCGCAAGGTTCCACTCGGCTGCACCGACAGGACTCTGATCACGACCCGCAAGAGATAGCGCGGACGTCCCTCCGAGACAGCATAAATGTCTCCGCTTGCCTCCGCGAGAGCAGTCCAGTCCACCAGCTTCTCGACCCCCTCCACGACTCGCCGTGTCCGCGTTATACTTCAGATATGCATGTTGAAATACTATCTCAAATACAATTGATTTCCTATCCTGCATAAGTGTAAATGATTTGTCAAAACAATCTACATATCATGTTAAAATCGAAACAAATATATGAGGATATTTCGAGATTTTATAATTCTTGGTTTTGTAGATTATAGAAATTTAGACACGATTTGATTGAAAATTTCACTGAAGCAAAGTCGAGTTCAAAATGTATGACGGTGTTTGTTGTATTAAAATTTTTTGGTTCGATGCCGGCGATGATGGCATTTCGTTGGGCGGCGCTCAACACAGGTGCAGCGAGCCTGTTTCCCACGCCTCCTGCTCCCCCGCGCCGACAGCGGTGTAAGGGTACCGATGAGGCTTTGCCCCGGGGTGCTGCGAGTGGTGCGTCCCCCGCCGACACCTCCTCTGAACCTCGACGGATGGGCGGCAGACCACGATGCTCTGCTGTGCTTTCTCCCATGACCACGCCACTATGCGCTGCCGGTGCTGTGCTCTCAGCTACCGTCCCTGGAGATTGCTTGGCCGAATCCGTGCACTCCGGGGGATGCCGTGGTCGTCCGATTATGCTCCGCAAGCGGTAAGAATGGCGACAAACCCGAGGAACCAGGGGGTAAAGGATTTCATGATCCAACCGTCCGAGGCTTCCGAAACTAGGAGTCCCAGGAGATTTCCCGAAGGGATCGGAACCGGAGAGTGAGGAGTCGCGCAGAGGCCCGGTCCTTCCCCACCCCCACGGATGAACACGACGACATTGCCGCAGGCGAGGTCGGCCGCTATATGGGCGACAGCCGGAGCGTAGCGCAGCCTGGTAGCGCACCAGTCTGGGGGACTGGGGGTCGGCGGTTCGAATCCGCCCGCTCCGACCATCTTCACCAACAACGGATCGCATCGATGGCTGCATGCGGGCGGTGCTAGGGCCGCATCCCGCAACCATCCTGCAACCACCCCACCCCATCCCTTCGGGCCGACACGCCGCCGCGCCGACGAGGCGTAGCTTGTGCATCAGAGCAAATATGGCCATTCGTCGCCTGATACCGCCGGCGGCCGTGCAAATTTTTGGGAAATGGTCCAGTGATTATTTGGGCGATCGCAGCCTCATTGTGGAAATTCTCGCAGGATGATGGCAGCCTTCACGAAACCGATCCGTCTGGAGTTGCGGCCCGGGGCGGCGCACCTCAGGCATGGGCCGCCACCGGGTCGGCCTCGCGCGGGACCATGGGCATGGTCGGCCGTTCCGGTCGCTGCTGCTCCTGGGGCTCCTCGGGATCCCTCAGCATGTAACCGCGCCCCCAGACGGTCTCGATATAGTGCTCTCCACCGGTCATGGCGGCGATCTTCTTGCGAAGCTTGCAGATGAAGACGTCGATGATCTTTAGCTCCGGTTCATCGATGCCGCCATAGAGATGATCGAGGAACATCTCCTTGGTGAGGGTCGTGCCCTTGCGCAGCGAAAGGAACTCCAGGATGGCATATTCTTTTGCCGTCACATGAAGCCGCTTGCCATCCACGTAAACCGTACGCGCATCCAGATCCACCACCAGCTTGCCCGTGCGGATAACCGAATGGGCATGGCCCTGGGCCCGACGGACGATGGCGTGAATGCGGGCAAGCAGCTCTTCGCGATGGAACGGCTTGGTGATATAGTCGTCGGCACCGGTGGTGAGGCCCCGCACCTTGTCCACCGGATCGGTACGACCGGAGAGGATCAGAATGGGCGTGCGCACCCGCGCCCCCCGCAGCCGCCGCACCACCTCGCAGCCATCCATGTCCGGCAGCCGCAGGTCCAGGACGATGAGATCAAAATCATAGAGCTTGGCAAGCTCCACCCCCTCCTCGCCGGTGGTGGCCAGCTCCACCACCATCCGCTCGGTGGCCAGGGCCGTCTCCACCGTCTTGGCGGAAACCGGATCGTCCTCGATCAGCAGGATCCGCATCGTCCACTCCTTCGCTGTCTGATCCGTCGCGGCCTTAGCGAAGCCTTAACCTTCGACTGTCAGGATGCCCCTTGGGACATCCCCTGCGTGTGTCTGTCCGTGGGTCTTACAACCACAGATTAACCCCACCTGCAACTTATAAGGGTGTAAATGGCGAAAGAATGCAACCCAAGGTAGCAAACCCCGCGCTCGCTGCCGAGGATGCCCGTACCTACAAGGCAGTGGCCGAGGAGATGCCCGAGACATACGCGGAGGGGCGGCTTCTGCGCCTTGGCCGCCATGTGCTCACCGCAGGCGGCCTTGCGGGTTTCGTGGGGCTGGGCGATCTCTGCCGCATCGAAGGTGATGACGTCCTGCTGGCCGAGGTGGTGGCCCTCGACGGCACGCGGGTAAGGCTTGCGCCCTATGGTGAGCCGCGCGGGCTCGCCGTGGGGGCGCGGGTGGTGCACGCAGGATCCATCGCGCGACTGCGACCACACCCGAGCTGGCTCGGGCGGGTGGTGGACGGTTTCGGCCGTCCGCGGGATGGCGGCGGGCCGCTGATCCCTGGCCCCAAGACACGCGAGGTGATGGCCGATCCGCCACCGGCGCATCGCCGCCGGCCCTTGGGACCACGCCTGCGCACGGGCGTGCGTGCACTCGACCTGTTCGTGCCCTGCCGGCGGGGCCAGCGGCTTGGCATTTTCGCCGGCTCGGGCGTGGGCAAATCGTCGCTGCTGTCCATGATCGCCCGCGGCAGCGAGGCGGATGTGGTGGTGGTGGCGCTGGTGGGTGAGCGCGGACGCGAGCTCGGCGAATTCGTGCGGGATACACTCGGGCCTGAGGGACTCGCCCGCAGCGTGGTGGTGGCGGCCACCTCCGACGAGCCGGCGCTGTTGCGGCGGCGGGCGGCCCTGGCCGCCACCGCCATCGCCGAGGCCTTCCGCGACCAGGGGGCTGCGGTGCTGCTGCTGTTCGACAGCGTCACCCGCTTTGCCCAGGCGGGCCGGGAGGTGGCACTGGCGGCCGGCGAGCTGCCGGTGGCCCGCGGCTATCCGCCAAGCGTCTTCGCCGAGCTGCCGCGACTGCTGGAGCGTTCGGGCCCGGGTGAGGGCGAAGGGTCCATCACCGCCTTCTATACTGTGCTGGTGGACGGTGATGACTTCAACGAGCCGGTGGCGGATGCGGTGCGCGGCATCCTCGACGGCCACGTGGTGCTCGACCGCCGCATCGCTGAAAGCGGGCGCTATCCCGCCATCGATGTGCTCCGCAGCCTCTCGCGTACCGCCCCCGGCTGTTACACACCCGAAGAGTACGCCGTGATCCGCGAGGCTCGGGCGCTGTTGGCGCGCCTTGCCGAGATGGCGGAGTTGGTGGAGCTCGGCGCCTACCGCCCCGGCAGCAATCCCGAACTCGACCGCGCCCTGCGCCTGCGCCCTGCCCTCGAGCGGCTGCTTGCCCAGAACGTCCAGGAGGCACCGAGCACCATCGATCCCTTTGCCGCCCTGGCTGCCATTCTCCACGGCGAGGCCGGATCATGACGCCCGAGACCCTCGAGCGGCTTCGAGCCCTCGAACGCCGGCGCTTGGCCGAAGCCCGTGCCGAACTGACCCACCTTGCGGGCGAGCTGGCGCGGGCCGAAACACGGCTGCGCGAGCTGGAGGCGAGCATCCGCCGGATCCTCGAGGATCCGCCCCCAGACGCCGGGACCTTCGCGCTCGCCGGCCTGCTGGCGGAAGCCGCCCGTGGCCGACGGCATCGCCTGCAAACGGAACTTGCAGCTCGGCAGCAGCAGGTGGAAGCGCAGGCGGCCACGGTGCGAGCACTTCACAGCGCTGTGGAGCGCTGGCAGCGACTGGCCGAGCGGCTGCGCCAGCGCGCGCGGGAAGAACGGGCCCGCCGCGAGGCGGAGACGCATGCGGACCTGGCCATCCTCCGGGCGGTGGCAACGGACCCGCCGGCTTCCGAGGATGGCCCCTGAACCCGGCCCGGTCTTGGGCTGTGGCCGGCGGACGGGTGCATGTGCGGCGTAGAGATGAGGACGGGCGTGGAGGTTGGCGGGAAACCCGACGGCACGGGGACCTTGGGCAGGGCATGGTGCCCCTTCGGCGCAGCGCCCAGCCAAAGGAGAGCGCGGGGCTCCCCGCGATCCGAAGAACGCTTTTAGTGGAGGCACGGCAGGCGGATGGTAAACGACGCCCTACCACTGCCACCATCACCTCCTCTGGGCGTTGTACGGTGTAGCTCCTCCGCTGACGCGCTCCGGGCCGTGCCGTTGGAGCGCTCGCACACCCGGGTGGTGTCGACCCACCACCACCGCCTTCACTGAAGGTGCTGGCCAAGGGGGCCCGCACCGGCGGAAGACCGCCCGTGGTGGGTGCAACCATTGTGGCTTCGCGCACTTGTGGTCAGGGAGGCGAGGGCGCTGCTGCGGGTGAACCGTGTCGGTGGACGGCTGTGTAGCGGTGTCGGATTTCCGCCCGGAAACAGCCACACGCGCCAGAGCACTCGAGGTCGGCCGGGGCACAGCTGACGTCCGGCCCGACAGCGCCCGAAGAAGCGGCGGCCGCACAGTGGGGCGTTCCGGCCAGCGGCGAATCGCCGCCAACAACGGCAACCAGGATGGCCGTTTCGGACATCTCGTCTTCCAGCACGCGGGGCTTGTCGAGCCGCCCCGAAGCGTCGACATTGAGGACGGGGATGGGTGGCCGAGTGGTTTAAGGCAGCGGTCTTGAAAACCGCCGGGCGGGCAACCGCCCCGTGGGTTCGAATCCCACCCCATCCGCCACGCGATCCGGCCCGAGCCCAAGGCCCCGTAGGTTTCCGCGCCTCCGGTCCCGAGGGCGGGCCACCATCCGAGCCACCATTCCGCGCCCGATCCGCTGCTCACCCTGTGGAGATGACGCGGTAGGACACGAGGTCCACGCTCCGCCCGGCGGACCCGGTGCGACCCGCGGCCGCGCGTCCTTCACGCGCCGCGATCGCGACGGACGCGGTCATCGCAGGTACGTCCGCACAGTGTCCGCAAGGGACCCGACGGACGCGCCGCAACGCGTGGATGCCGTCGTACCGACTCGATCTCCCGCACGCGAAGCGGGGCGCCGGGGCGCGTCGCGGGTGGCCGTCGCCGCACGGCCGGCGCATCCGTTGATCCCCAAGGAACGGACTGTGCGGCATGATCACCGGACTCGTGGACCGGTGGCCGGCACGAGCGGCGTGGTCCACATCGGTTGGGAGCGCTCCGACGTGGTAGGCAGCGCCACCACTTCCACTGGCAGGCGACCGTACCCGACCAGTGCTTCACCCGCGGTGCTTCGACTTCCGGAAGGGCATACGCCTTGCCTCACGTTGTCAGCTGGCTTCGCTGGTGCGGCAACGCCCCTTGTCCCGGGAGGCGCGAGCAGCGTCTTCGTGTCCGGACTGCGCGATACCTTCGCCATCCGGCTTTCCAAGTTTCATCCCGGCAGTATGCCCTAACGGCACTGCATGTCCATCTGCTGCATTTCCCGGCTAAGGCCCATGTGCAGAGGCCGGGGCTTTGGATGGTCTGCCGCGCGAGTCGCGAAGGTCGGGAAGACTTCCCGTTCAAGGTCGGCGGCCGGTGGCGTTACTGCGACCGGAGCCCGTGCGCTGCTCGACCGATGATGGTCCACCAACGCGTGGTATGCCCAAGCACGCCAGCCGTATGCGGACCCGCTTGCCTGATCCGGAACCCTTCCCTAGATCGGGGGCGGCTCCCGCGAACAGGACGGCCCCGTCTCTTCCCGGCCGATGGTCCATGTCCCCGATATCGCCGGGGGGAGGACCCGAGCCCGTGACGTCCACGTGTTCTTCTTCCCGGCTGGTGCGAAGCGGCCGGTCGTTTCCGTCCCGGTGCACGAGCACCTCCGCGCCGCGCGGGGACTCCCACAGCCGTTCGGGCGACGGCTGCCAAGGGACATTCCGGTCTGCTTGAGGCGTGGCAGCGACCGCACTGCCTGTCGAAGAGTCCCCCCCAAGGGTCCGGAGCGAAGGCCGATCTCTTCGACGATCAACCGATGCGTAGTCGGTTCGTGGTGTGTACCTGCGCGCCTCAGGGCCGTATTGACGTCAGGCGGGACCACGACTAGCCGGTCGTGCCGGTTGCTCGCCCGACGGGGCGTCGGATGCCCACTGGTCCATCCGGAGCGATCTTCCGCCGCTGGGCCAAGGCCGGGCGGTCCGGCTCCGGTTTCCACCTGCTGCCTTGGCACGGTCTCGACGTCGCCGCGGTCTTCGAGGCCGGGCTCGAGCGGCGCGAGGACCTGCTGGCCGGGATGGCGACGGCGCTCGGGACGGATCCCGGACGGCTGCGGTCGCTGCTGCTCTGGCTCGCGGCGCTGCACGACGTCGGCAAGGTCGGATCGGCCTTCCAGCGACAGCGTCCCGACATCGCCGACCGCCTCGGCATACCTTCGAACGGTCTCGGCAAGTACCGGCGGGAATTCGGGCACGACCACCTCGGTTTCGCGCTGCTGTGCGAGGATCCCTGCATGAACGACCGCGTGGTGGTGCGTGCTCCGTCCGCGCTGCGCCGGCGCTCGGGTCTTCGCCTCCTCCTCGCCATCTTCACCGGCCATCACGGACGGCAGCCTCCCGCCGGGCTCACGCTCGCCCGTTTCCGTGCCGAACGACAGTTCCGCTCGGAGGACGCGGCCGTCGCCGGCGAACTCGTGCGTCGCTTCGCGGAACTCTTCAGGGTCGACGGACCGATCGATCTCGACGAGGAGGGACTTCGGGAGATATCCTTCGTCCTCAACGGCATGTTCACCATCGCCGACTGGCTGGGATCGGCGGAAGACTTCTCCTGGTCGAGCGATCCCACGGAGTTGGGTAAGTACCTCGACGCCCATGCCCGTCCCACGGCCCGCCGCGTGCTGGAGCGACTGCGGCCGTGGCCCTTCGACATACCGAGAACACGGCCGGTGGCGGGCTTCCGCGATCTCGCCCCCGTTTTCCGGCCCTCGCCGCTCCAGCGGGCAGTGGACAAGGACTTCGATCCGTCCGCCCTCGCGCCCGGACCGATACTGGTAATCGTGCAGGATGCCACTGGCAGCGGCAAGACGGAGGCCGCCGACCTCGCCGTCCAGCGGCTGGTGGCGTCCCGGCGTGGCGATTCCGCCTACATCGCGCTTCCCACCATGGCGACGGCGGATGCCGCCTTCGAACGGCGGCGCGGGAGCGCGGACGGCCGCGGCCTCGCGGACCTGCTCTTCGAAGATCCGTGCGAAGCGGTGCTCGCCCATTCCCGCGCCATCCGGCGGGCATGGCGGGACTATTTGACGCGCGCCAGCGGCGAGCCGGGCGAGCCGCCACCCCACGACTGGTTCGCGCGGAGCTCGAAACGTGCCCTTCTCGCCCGCCTGGGCGTGGGTACCGTCGACCAGGCACTGCTCGGTGTGCTGCGGGTGCGGCACGCCACGGTGCGGCTGGCCGGCCTGCTGCGCAAGGTGCTCGTCGTCGACGAGGTCCACTCCTTCGACGATTACGTGCTCGTGCTGCTGGAAGAGCTGCTTCGTCATCAGGCGCGGCTGGGAGGAAGCGTCGTGCTGCTCTCTGCCACTCTCGCCGACCGGCTGCGTACGCGGCTCGTGCGCGCCTTCGCATCGGGAGCCGGATGGGCCGAGGTGGACGGCCGCCTCGCCCGGCTTCCCGCCGCACGCCTGCCGGTGCTGGCGGTGTTCCACGGTGGAGGCGTGCTGTGCCCCGTTCTGCCGGAGGCGCCGCCGCGTCCCCTGCGGGTGGGCTTCGTATCCACGCCGGAAGACTGCATGCGCCATCTGGTGAAGGCGGCGCGGCGGGGCCGCTGCGGAATCTGGTTCCGCAACACGGTGGACGACGCGGTGGAAGCCTTCTCGATCCTCGAGACGACCTGCCGCGAGAGGAGCCTGCCGGAGCCGCTGCTGTACCACGCCCGCTTTCTGCCGCGTGATCGGGACACCATCGAACGGGAGCTCCTGTCCCTCGCCGGACGGGCTAGTCCACCCGACCGTCGCCGCGGGCGCATCGTGGTCGCCACCCAGGCGGCCGAGCAGAGCCTCGACCTCGACTTCGACGAACTGGTGAGCGACCTCGCGCCGGTGGACGTGCTGATCCAGCGGTTCGGGCGCTTCCGCCGCCATCCGCGTGATACCTCGGGTGTGCTGTGCGATCCGCCCGACCGGCGACCGGACACGCGCGTGCTCCTGCACGTGCCACCTCCCGACGCCGCGCCGGGGCCGGCGTGGTACCGCGACTTCCTTCCGCGGGCGGCGGCCGTCTATCCGGACGTGGCACGGCTGTGGCTGGGTCTGCAGCACCTGCGCCGATGCGTGGAAACGAGGGGCGCGTTCGATCCCGTCCGTGAGGGACCGGAGATCCTCGACCGGGTCTACCGCGGCGCGGAAGAACTCGGGGAGGAGCTGCCGGAGGCCCTGCGAGCATGCCTGTGGACCGCGGAGGGCGAAGCCTGGGCGACGAGGGAGACGGCGCGGCGGGACAGGCTCACCACCGGGAAGGGGCTGCTCGAGGCGTGGCGGGCCGATCCGGACCTGCCCGAGACGGACGCGCTTCCCACCACCCGGCTCGGCGAGAGCCACGAAGTGCTGCTGGCGGTGCGCGACGGGGACGCGGTGCGTTTCCTGATCGAGGAGGACGATCCGCTCGAGGACTCGCGCCTCCGCGTTCCCTGGCAGCCGGCCGGGCCAGTGGACGACGGGGTGCTCGAGGCCCTCGCCGGACGGCTGCGGGTGCATCTCGCCGAGCGGGGGCTGTCGGAGAAGGTCATCGAGGGGGATGTCCGCCGACTGTCGTTCGAGACGGTACTGCTGCTGGAGCCCGGTGGCGCCGGCTGGCGGGGTGTGTTTCCCGGACGGTGCCGGTTCGAGGTGGCCTACGACCATCGCCGCGGCCTTCACCGCGCGGGCTGATCCGGTGGCGACGGGAGAAGGGGAGGGCCCGGCGTGCGCCGGAGCGGGAGGGAGAGGCCCTTCGGGCCCTGCGCGGCGCGGGGTTCATCCCGGCGTGCGCCGGAGCGGGCCGGTCAGGCTGGCAACGCCGCGAATGCCGTACGGTTCATCCCGGCGTGCGCCGGAGCGGGACGGCCACGACGCGCGCTCTCGATGATCTCGGGTTCATCCCGGCGTGCGCCGGAGCGGGGAGGCCCCCGGGGCGGCACCCCCGCCCCCCAGGGTTCATCCCGGCGTGCGCCGGAGCGGGCGATGGGCGAGCGCCTGCGCAAGGTGGGCGTGGGGTTCATCCCGGCGTGCGCCGGAGCGGGCCCGCGCGAGACCCTCGATCCAGCCATCCAGAGGGTTCATCCCGGCGTGCGCCGGAGCGGGAGGTGTTTGTCGATGATGTCGGAGCGGACCAAGGGTTCATCCCGGCGTGCGCCGGAGCGGGGGCCACCACGTCGCCGGCACGCACGGCCTGCGGGGTTCATCCCGGCGTGCGCCGGAGCGGGCTCGCGGGCGTAGTGCCAGCAGCGCATCAGAAGGGTTCATCCCGGCGTGCGCCGGAGCGGGGCGTGCTCGCCGCGGCGGCCGTCGCCGCGTGGGGGTTCATCCCGGCGTGCGCCGGAGCGGGCTTCTTCACCCCGACTTCGAGACCGCCGGCGGGGGTTCATCCCGGCGTGCGCCGGAGCGGGGGTGGAACAGGGAGCCGGGGGCCTGCTCTCTACGGTTCATCCCGGCGTGCGCCGGAGCGGGTGATATTGGGAAACGGTTCATTGTGAAGTTTGAGGTTCATCCCGGCGTGCGCCGGAGCGGGAGAAGCGGATTGTTCGTTGTATGCGTCTTCCAGGGTTCATCCCGGCGTGCGCCGGAGCGGGGTGCTGCCCACCACCCGCCGGCTGCCCTGGAAGGGTTCATCCCGGCGTGCGCCGGAGCGGGTCGTACTGGCCGGGCGACGGGAAGGCGACGTCGGGTTCATCCCGGCGTGCGCCGGAGCGGGCAAGACGCGCATCACGCTCTCCTTGTGATGTAGGGTTCATCCCGGCGTGCGCCGGAGCGGGGTGGTGCTCACGACCGGCGGGCCGCACGTGGAGGGTTCATCCCGGCGTGCGCCGGAGCGGGTCCGCCGGCAGCAGGCGGCGCGCTTCTTCCGGGGGTTCATCCCGGCGTGCGCCGGAGCGGGCATCAGATACTTGGATCGAACCTATCATTGGTCGGTTCATCCCGGCGTGCGCCGGAGCGGGCCCAGGGCGGCGTGGAGCCTGCCCGATCGGGTGGGTTCATCCCGGCGTGCGCCGGAGCGGGGCCATCCTTGTCGGCTTCCACGAAAGGCTTGAGGGTTCATCCCGGCGTGCGCCGGAGCGGGGAAAAAAGCTGCTTTCCATGCCACCGACAGAGGGGTTCATCCCGGCGTGCGCCGGAGCGGGCAGCAGCCCCAGCAGCAGCGTAAGTCCTGTGAGGGTTCATCCCGGCGTGCGCCGGAGCGGGGCGATTTCCTCGAGGGTGCGTGGCTCGGGCGGGGGTTCATCCCGGCGTGCGCCGGAGCGGGATCGATGAGGCCCTGCGCCGGATCTACCGCAACGGTTCATCCCGGCGTGCGCCGGAGCGGGGGATGCGGACGGGCGTGCTCATCTCGTGCGCAGGGTTCATCCCGGCGTGCGCCGGAGCGGGGCGAAGGCCTGCTCGGGCCGCTTCACGCCGAAGGGTTCATCCCGGCGTGCGCCGGAGCGGGGCGATTTCCTCGAGGGTGCGTGGCTCGGGCGGGGGTTCATCCCGGCGTGCGCCGGAGCGGGGCTCTGGGATGCACGGGCCCACCTTTTGACCAGGGTTCATCCCGGCGTGCGCCGGAGCGGGATGAACGTGCATAGGTTTCATCCCCTACGTCAGGGTTCATCCCGGCGTGCGCCGGAGCGGGTGCTGGCGGACACCCTCTGCGAGGTCGCGGTGGGGTTCATCCCGGCGTGCGCCGGAGCGGGTGTCTGTAAGTCGTGTTAGGTTGCCAGCTTTTGGGTTCATCCCGGCGTGCGCCGGAGCGGGTATGGCTTCGAAATCAAGTTTTCTCGTATCTGGGGTTCATCCCGGCGTGCGCCGGAGCGGGACCGCCAGCCCGTCCTGGGCCGCCATCTGGCGGGGTTCATCCCGGCGTGCGCCGGAGCGGGGTTCTCCGCGCGCTGCTGCGCGAGAGCGGTATGGTTCATCCCGGCGTGCGCCGGGAT
>JALTZY010000176.1 GCA_027045905.1 Paracoccaceae bacterium | reverse complement strand
ACGCGACGACGCGGATTATGCCGGTCTGGACTTCGGACGCCATTTTGCTCTGGTCATCGGTAATGACCAGTATCGCAACCTGACCCCGTTGCGATCCGCGGTACGGGATGCCCGCGCCGTTCATGAATTGCTGGTCGAGCGTTATGGATTCCGCTCGCGGTTGCTGATCAATGCCACCCGCGAGCAGATCATCGCGGCCCTTGGCGAGATGCAGGCGCTGGTTGGGGAGAAGGATAACCTGCTCATCTATTATGCCGGCCACGGCAAGCTGGTCGAGGGCCGGGGTTACTGGTTGCCGGTCGACGCGGAGGCCGACGAGATCACCCGGTGGATCCCGAACAGCACCATCACCGACCTGCTCGAGATTACCCGCGCACGCCACGCGCTGGTTGTGGCCGACTCCTGCTATTCCGGTTCCCTGAGCGGCATGGCCGTGCCGCGTCCCCTGCAGACCGAAGTCACCAAGGTTTCGCCACGTTGGGTCAGGGCCATGCTCAAGCGGCGTTCCCGTACCGTGCTTACCTCGGGCGGACTCAAGCCGGTTCTGGATGTGGGCGGCGGACAGCACTCGGTATTTGCCCGCGCTTTCCTGGGTGCACTTCGCGAGAGCCCGAGCCTGCTGGACGGTTACCGGCTCTACCAGCGCATCGTCGAGCCGGTGCGTCGCGAAGCCGCGCGTTTTGGAGTGGACCAGATACCGACCTACGCAGCCATTCTTGGTGGTGGGGGCATCAGCGGGGAGTTCTTCTTCGTGCCCCGCGTTTCGGCAACTGCCGGCCGGGTGTGGCCGTTCTCAGCCCGCATCAACTGAATTCGATGTGATTCAACGGGAACAGGGATTCCGGTCACTCTGATTCGGTTTCTTGCTCCAGCCGCCGGCGCAAGCGCTGCAAGCCCTTGTGGTCCGGAAAGTAGCGCAGGCTTTCGTCCACTAGGCGGCGCGCCTGTTCTATCTGCTCGGTGGAATACAGTCGGTTCCCCTCGGCCGACAGGTATTCCGCTATCTTGTCCAGACCCTTGCGCGCCCGCGTATTCCACTCATCGAGTTCGAGGACGGCCTGGTAGGCCTCGTAGGCATTGCTGCCCGGGGGGGAAACCAGGCGTCCGGCCTCGCGGTTGAGGTCGGCGATCTCGAGCAGATCTTCGATCTCGGCGCGGACTTCCGCGGGCAGTTCGGTCGGAAACAGGCTGTGCCAGAAGTATTCCAGCTCCGACTGAAAGCGAAGGGTCAGGCCCACACCACTGCTGAGAACGAGCAGCAGTACCAATGCCACCAGCCGGGGATTCATGCCCCGGCCGGGGCGGCGCCCACTCAACTCGACGAAGAACTGCTGGGCGGTGGCGGTGCGTGCTTCGCGTTCGAAGGCCAGTCCGTGTTGTAGTGCCTTCCAGGTACGCCGCGGGATCTTGGCAACCGGCTCGGGGCTGAGGCCGCGTCTGCGAGCTTCGTCGGCTGGCAGGCGTTGGAACGGATGACGCCCGGTGAGTAACTCGTAGGTTACGCAGGCCAGCGCGTAAATATCGTCCCGGGGATCGGGATCTTTGCCCTCCAGCATTTCGGGGCTGGCGTAGGCGGGCGTGAGCGCCCCCAGGGTGCCGGGATCGAATAGTGTGGCGTCCCCGCCCGTGGGGGCTTGACGCATGTCACTGGGCACTTCTTTTGCTGTAGCGACACCATCATGAAGGCGGCTGCCGTGCAGCGCGCGGGCGATGCCGAAGTCCAGAACCTTCACCGCCCCTTCACGGGTAATGAAGATGTTGCCGGGCTTGAGATCGGAATGGACAATGCCTTTCTCGTGTGCATAGGCAAGGCCGGAGACAATGCCCTCGACAATCGGCAGGGTCTCGCGCAGGGGCAGGCCGTAGGGATGGCGGCGCAGCAGGTCCTTGAGGGACTCACCCTCCAGCAATTCCATGGTCATGAAGACGATGGAAGCGTCGCGGTCGAAATCGTAGACGGTGACGGTGTTCGGGTGGGCGAGCTTTTGTGCTTTCTTGGCCTCGCGCTGCAAGGCGATGAAGGCGGCCGGGTGCTCGCGGAAGTCCCCGGAGAGTACCTTTACGGCAATCCAGGGATCGCGGTCCTGGGCCTCTTCCTTGCGCAGGTCGCGGGCTTTGAAGACGGCACCCATGCCACCGCGACCGAGCAGCGATTCCAGCACGAAACGGTCCTTGAGCCGATCTCCCGGTTCCGGTTCCCGAGATGGAGCGGAGGACGAGTCCTCCGTCGTTCCAGCGGTGGCCTGTCTCGAATGGAGGCGCGTGGCCGCATCCTCGGATGCTGCCCCTGTGGTTCCGGAGGCCGCTTCCGGTACCGGAGGAACGCCCGGCAAGGGGGTGTTCGATGGCGCGAGTCCGCTCATCAGTCGGGTGGCTTCCTCCTGGGCCGAGCCGGGTGCGTTCGAGGTCTGGATGCGTCTCCCGTCGTTTTCGTTCCCGGAGGGGGATGCGGTTTCCCGTGTCTGCAGGATGCGTGTTGCGTCACCGCCATCGGCATTTGTCCGTACCGCCTGGAGCAGGTCGTCGAGTGCACAGGGCGATTCGGGATGTGCCTGATTCCATGCTTCGATGGCGGCTTTCAACGCATTGGCATCGCTCTCGCCCGCGTAATAGCGTCGCGCCAGTTCCAGAAGCGTCGGAGGCAGGTGTCCAGTCATCACTCGCAGCGGCGGAGCAGGATCAGGGTCACATTGTCGTGGGCGCCCCGGCTGAGCACCGCTTCGAGAAGGCGGTCGGCGGCGGACTCCAGCGACGCGCTGTTCGATAACATGGCCGCGAGCTCGTCATCGCTGAGTTCCCGCGTGAGCCCGTCCGAACAGAGAACAAAGAGATCACCGGAGGCGACCTCGAAGCGACAGCGGTCGATCTGCAGCGCCTCGTCCATGCCCACGGCCCGCGTGATGACATTGGCGTTCGGCAGATGCTCGGCCTCTTCGGGGCGCACCATGCCCTGGTCGATCCATTCCTGCACCATGCTGTGATCATGGGAGAGCTGTTCGAGCACCCCGTCACGGAGGCGATAGAGTCGGCTGTCGCCCACCCACAGGGCCTCGGCGACTCCGTTCTCCGCCACGAGGGCGACGACAGTGGAACCCACGGGCTCGTGGATCTCGCGGGATTTCTCCTGAATGCGGTGGTGGGCGGCCTGAAGGGCGGCGACGACCCGCTCGGCGCGATCCGGTTCCGGAGTCGCCGGCAATGCATCCAGTGCCTCGACGATGCTGCGACTGGCATAATCGCCCCGCGCATGCCCGCCCATGCCATCGGCCACCGCCCAGAGGCAGAGATCGGGACGTGCGATGTAGGCATCCTCGTTGACTTCCCGCTGGAGTCCGGGATGGCAGCGTATCGCCGTCTCC
>JALTZY010000175.1:1504-3361 GCA_027045905.1 Paracoccaceae bacterium | reverse complement strand
GGCGCCGGTGGCGCGCGAGGCCGGGGTGCGGGTGCTGCTCACGCTTGGCGCGGACGGGCAGGGCACGCTGGCCGAGGCGGCCGCGGCCGAGGGGGCGGCGGGCGCGGGCTTCGAGGCGGTGGCGCGGGGGCGCGAGGACCTGGCCGCGATCCTTTATACATCGGGCACGACCGGGCGCTCCAAGGGGGCGATGCTGAGCCATCGGGCGCTGGCGTCCAATTCGCTGACCCTGCGCGACTATTGGCGCTTCACGGCCGAGGATGTGCTGATCCATGCCTTGCCGATCTATCACACCCACGGGCTATTCGTCGCCACCAACATCATGCTGATGGCAGGCGGTTCCTGCCTGTTTCTGCCGAAATTCGATGCCGCGCGCATCGTGGAACTGATGGGACGGGCCAGCGCGCTGATGGGGGTGCCGACCTTTTACACCCGCCTGCTCAAGGAGCCGGGGCTGGGGGAGGCGGCGCGGGGCATGCGGCTCTTCGTCTCCGGCTCGGCGCCGCTTCTGGCGCAGACCCATCGGGCGTGGCTTGAGGCCACCGGCCACCGGATCCTCGAACGCTACGGCATGACCGAGACCAACATGAATACCTCGAACCCCTATGAGGGCGAGCGGCGGCCGGGGACGGTGGGCTTTCCGCTGCCGGGGGTGGAACTCAGGGTCTGCGATGCAGCCGGGCGCGAACTGCCCCGGGGCGAGATCGGCACGCTGGAAGTGCGCGGCGACAATCTCTTTTCCGGCTATTGGCAGATGCCGGAAAAGACCGCCGAGGAGATGCGCCCGGACGGGTTCTTCATCACCGGCGATCTGGGATTTGTCGATGGGGACGGCTATGTGACCATCGTCGGACGCGGCAAGGATCTGGTGATTTCGGGAGGGCTCAATGTCTATCCGAAAGAGGTGGAAGAGGCGATCGACGCGCTCCCGGGCGTGGTGGAAAGCGCGGTGATCGGGGTGCCACATGCGGATCTGGGCGAGGCGGTCGTGGCGGTGGTGGTGGCCGCAGAAGCCGCGCCGGACGAGGCGGGGGTGCTCGCGGGGCTTGCCGGGCGGCTTGCGCGCTTCAAGCAGCCAAAGCGGGTGGTATTTGTGGAGGAATTGCCGCGCAATGCCATGGGCAAGGTTCAGAAGAACGTGCTGCGCGCGGATCATGCCGATCTGCTGAAGTGATCCGGTGGCGGGAGATCGGGCGGGTTTGGCGGATTTGCCGCGATGGGCGCGCTGGATGAGCGATCTTGCGGCTGCCCGGGGCGGCTCGTTTCTTCTGATCCCCTTTCACCCCGGCAGAACCGTTCCAGCAGGGCCATGGGTTCTGCCTTGCCGCCCGTCCTTCGTACGGCCGGGGCATGGCCGGCTTCGTACCCGAGACCACGAGGATCTCCAGGGGCGCCGCCAGGGGCGCTGCCACAGGGCAAAGACCGGTGCCAGGAGCACCAGCGGCTGCCGATACGCGGCCCGGCACCGCACGAGCCCTCACAGCGGCCAGAACAGCGGAATGAGCAGGCTGGCCAGCAGGCCGATGCTGAGATTGAGCGGGATCCCGACGCGCAGGAAATCGGAGAAGCGGTAGCCGCCGGGCCCGTAGACCAGCATGTTGGTCTGATAGCCGATCGGGGTGGCAAACGAAGCGCTCGCGGCCACCATCACCGCCACTACCAGCGGGCGCGCCTCGATCCCCAGCGCTCCGGCCAGCCCGATGGCGATCGGCGTCACCACCACGGCGACGGCATTGTTCGAGACCAGCTCGGTCAGCACGCTGGTCAGCAGATAGACCGCCCAGACGATGAGGAATGGCGGCAGGCGCTGAAGCCACGGCGCCAGCGCTTCGGTGATCATCCGCACCGCCCCCGAAT
>JALTZY010000175.1:0-1494 GCA_027045905.1 Paracoccaceae bacterium | reverse complement strand
GGGTCTGGCGCCGATCGCCAGCATGGCGAAGATCAGCGCCAGCAGCCGTCCGTCAACGAAGGAAAACGCCTCGTCCGCATCGATCGCCCGGCTCAGCAGTACCAGCGCCACCGCCACCACGGCCAGCGCCAGGATCGGCGCCAGACCCAGCCCGGCCAGCGCCACGATCCCCACCAGCGAGGCAATGGCCACCGGCGCATGGCGGCGGCGAAAGCCGCGTGCCGAGGGGCGCCCCACCTCCACCATGTCCATGTCGGAAGCCAGCCGGGCAATGTCCTCGCCGGCGCCTTCCAGCAGCAGCGTGTCGCCCACCCGGATCACCAGATTCTCGATCTGCTCGGCCAGGTTCTGGTCCCTGCGATGCACCGCCAGCGGATAGACCCCGTAGCGCCGCCTGAGTCCCAGCTGCCCCAGCGTACGCCCGACCATGCGGCAGCCCGGCGTCACCAGCACTTCGACGGTACTGGTCTCGACCGAGCCTACCTTGTTCACCGGCCTCAGCGTACCTTCCTCGGCCAGGCTCATCAGCTCTTCCACGCGCGTGCGCAGCACCACCCGGTCGCCCGCCTTCAGCACCACCTCGCCCAGGGCCGCGCGCAGGCTCCGGTCGCGGCGCACCACATCCACCAGCCGCACGCCCCCACGCCGGAAAAGCGCCACCGCATCCGCCTTCTGACCGATCAGGGCGCTGCCCTCGGGCACCACCACTTCGGTGAAGAACCGCTTGGAGCCGCGGTTCCCCAGCAAATCGGCCAGACTCTCGCGCTCCGGCAACAGGCGGGGGGCAACGAAGTAGAGATAGGCCATTCCCCAGCCCACCAGCAGGATACCCAGCGGCGTCACCTCGAAAATCGTGAAGGGCGCCAGCCCGCTCTCCCGTGCCACCCCGTCCACCAGAAGATTGGTGGAAGTGCCGATCAGGGTCAGGGTGCCGCCGAGAATCGCGCCATAGCTCAGCGGGATCAGCAGCTTCGATGCCGCCATCCCCAGATTGCGCGCCAGTTGCACGAAAACCGGGATCATCACCACCACCACCGGCGTGTTGGAGACAAAGGCCGAGGCCACCACCACAAAGGCCATGAGCGCCCCGATCGCCAGCCCCGGGCGCTTCTCGGCGCGCTTTTCGGCAAATTGCGTGAACCACGCCAGCGCCCCGGTGCGCACCAGCGCCCCCATGACGATGAACATCGCCGCGATGGTCCAGGGCGCGGGATTCGCCAGCACCCGCAGAGCTTCCTCATAAGGCAGGATGCCGAGCACCAGCATCGCCGCCACGCCACCGATCGCCACCACCTCGGCCGGATAGGTCTCGCGCAGAAACAGCACGAACATGCCCGCCACCACACCCAGCGCGACAACCGCCTGCACATTTTCGGGAAGGAAAACCAGTTCCATGCCCCGATCTCACCGCGCGCCAGCGCAAAAGGCAAGCCTGTCCTTTCCTCTTGCCGGAAATATCCCGGGGGGCCGGGGGGCGCTGCTGGACCGGACCGA
>JALTZY010000174.1 GCA_027045905.1 Paracoccaceae bacterium | reverse complement strand
GGTGAAATTCTCGGCGGTGCGGGTGGGTGATGTAGTCAAAGCCGAAGCGGCCCTTGACGCAGAGCCGGTTTTCGTTGGCCGGCCCGTCCGCGCCATCCACCCAGGCGATGCGCCCGTCCTTCACCCTGAGGCTCACCTGGCAGCCCACCCCGCAGAAGGGGCAGACGCTCCGCACCGCCTCGTCAAAATCGCGCGCCCCCTCCACGCTTGCGGGCAGCAGCGCGCCGGTGGGGCAGACGCTCACACATTCGCCGCAGGCCACGCAGGTGCTCGCCCCCATCCCGTCGCCCTGGTCAAATACCGGAAGGATATCATGCCCCCGCCCGGCCATGCCGATCACGTCATTCACCTGCACCTCGCGGCAAGCGCGTACGCAAAGGCCGCAGGCGATGCAGGCATCGAGATTGACCCGCATCGCCACATGGCTGTCATCGAGAAGCGGCACCCGCTCGCGCTCGATCCTCGGAAAGCGGCTCTCGCGGACACCCAGCCGGGCGGCGGTCTGCGCCAGATGGCTGTGCGCATCATGGGGCTCTTCCGGCTGGTCGGCCAGCAGAAGCTCCACCACCATGCGCCGGGCCTTCTTCGCCCGGGGCGAATCGGTCACCACCTCCATGCCGTCTGCCACCCGGCGCCGACACGAAGCCGCCAGCACCCGCTCACCCCTGACCTCCACCATGCAGGCGCGGCAATTGCCGTTGGCCCGGTAGCCCGGCGCATCGCGCCAGCACAGATGCGCGATCTCCACCCCCTCGCGCGCCGCCACCTGCCAGATGCTCTCGCCCGGCGCGGCCTCGACCGCGCGACCATCAAGGGTGAGGCGAATCCTGTCGGCCATGGTCCCCGTCCTTGCTTGTGCCCGTGTTCTCAGCATACTCGCCATGAGGTCAAAAGCGAATAACCGTTTGCGGCAATGCCATGGCGGAGGGCGACAAAATGCGCAGGAGAACCCTGATCGGCAGTGCGCTGGGTGCGCTGGGCTCGGCTGCCTGGTGGAAACCGCGCCCCTTCCCGCCGGAGGTCGGCTTCACCCTCGGCAAGGAGGAGCTCGCCGCCGCGCTGGCGCTGATGCGCGAAAGCCCGATGCACGACGACATGGGACCGGTCCGTGGGGCGCTGAACTCGGACATGGACGCCAGTTACAGGCCGGCGGCGAAAACCTACCGCAAGATGCCGCTGGTGATCGGCGCCCTGCTCCGGCGCGGCCACGATCCGGACGGCGTCAGACAGCTTGCCGGCGGCAATTTCCTGCGCGTCTGGCGCCAGCCCCTCGCCGCCGCCTGACCTGCACCCCGGCTTCTTCACCCGCTCCCGGCTTCTTCCGTTCGGAAATATCCCCGCCGGAGGCTCCCGCCCTTTCCCCTGGCGCGGCGTTGGCGTATGGAGAGCGCCATGTCGCAGATCACCCTCATACGCCACGGCCAGGCCCAGACCGGCGCCACCGACGAAGCCGGCTATGACCGCCTCTCCGATCTCGGCCACCGGCAGGCCGCCTGGCTCGGCGCGCATCTGCGCGAGACAGGCGAAAGCTTCACCCGCGTCTATACCGGCACCCTCAGGCGTCATGTGGAGACGGTCGAAGCGATGGAGGCCACGCGCTACGCCGCGCCGGTGCGTGATGCGCGCCTCAACGAAGTCGCCTATTTCGAGTTGTCGAACCTGATGCACGCTCAGTTCAGCCTTGCTCCGCCCACCAGCCGCGACGAATTCCTCACCCACCTGCCGCTGGTATTCGCCGCCTGGCAGGAAGGCCGGATCGAAGGCGCACCGGAGAGCTTCCACGCCTTTCAGACCCGGGTCGATGAGGTGCTGCACGAGATCGCCGCCGACGGGGGCCGGGCACTGGTGATCACCTCGGGCGGGCTGATCGGCATGGCGATACGGGTGGCGATGGGGCTGGAGACCGGGGCTTTCGCCCGTCTCTGCCTGTCGATCATGAATACCTCGCTGCACCGCCTGCACCCGATCGGCGCCGGGCTGACGCTGACCCAGTTCAACGCCATTCCCCATCTCGAGCGTCGCGACCGGCTGGCCGCGCAGACCTATATCTGAGTCGGCCCGAGCGCGCACCATTGCGCTCGGCGCAGGCTGGCAATAGATAAAGGCGCAAGCCCGGAGGCTCCCATGACCCGTATCAGACCCGTCGTCCTGTGCATCCTCGATGGCTGGGGCCTGCGCGAAGAGCGCGCGGCCAACGCCCCCCTGCTGGGAAATACGCCGAACTTCGACCGGCTGATGCAGGACTGGCCCCACGCGACCCTCATCACCCATGGCCGCGACGTGGGCCTGCCCACGGGGCAGATGGGCAACAGCGAGGTGGGCCACACCAATATCGGCGCGGGCCGGGTGGTGGCGATGGACCTTGGCGCGATCGACCTGGCGATCGAGGACGGAAGCTTCGCCGCCAACGAGGCGCTTCAGGCCTTCATGGCCGCCTCGCAGGGCACGGTCCACCTTGCCGGCCTGGTCAGCGCCGGGGGCGTGCACAGCCACGAGGACCACATCCTCGAAGCCGCCCGGGTGCTCACCGGCGCGGGGCATCAGGTCGCCATCCACGCCATTACCGACGGGCGCGACGTGCCGCCGCGCTCTGCCGCCGAGACCCTGCCCGCCTTTGAATCCCGTCTGCCCGAAGACGCGCGCATCGTCACCGTGACCGGCCGCTACTGGGCCATGGACCGCGATAACCGCTGGGAGCGCATCGAGCGCGCCTGGCGCGCCATGGTCGAGGCAGAGGGCGAGCGGGCCACGAGCGCCACCGAGGCGATTGCCGCGGCCTATGCGCGCGGCGAGAGCGACGAGTTCATCGCCCCCACGGTGATCGGCGACTACGCCGGCATGCAGGACGGCGACGCGCTCTTTTTCGCCAATTTCCGCGCCGACCGCGCCCGCGAGATCCTGCGCGCCACCGGCCAGCCGGATTTTGCCGAGTTCGACGTCTCCGCCCGCCCCAAGCTCTCGGCGATTCTCGGCATGGTCGAATACAGCGATGTCCACAACGCGTGGATGACCACCATGTTCCCGCCCCGCGAGATCGTCAACACGCTCGGCGCCTGGGTCGCCTCTCACGGGCTCCGGCAGTTCCGCATCGCCGAGACGGAAAAATACCCCCACGTCACCTTCTTCTTCAATGGCGGCAAGGAGAGCCCCGAGCCGGGCGAAGACCGCTACATGGCCCCGAGCCCCAGGGTCGCCACCTATGACCTCGCCCCGGAAATGTCGGCGAGCGAGGTGACCGAACACCTGGTCGCGGCGATCGGCAGCGGCAAACACGACCTGATCGTCTGCAATTACGCCAACCCGGACATGGTAGGCCATACCGGCGACCTCGCCGCCGCCATCCGCGCGGTCGAGGCGGTGGATCACGGGC
>JALTZY010000173.1 GCA_027045905.1 Paracoccaceae bacterium | reverse complement strand
TGAATCAGAAAAAGAATCAGAAAAATCCGCGATTGAAATCCCTGATGCGATTCAGACAGAAATCATCTCGCTCCAGGCCTACGCCCCAATCCCATCTGGAGGAAAAATCCCGTGGCAGATCACATCGGCACGAAAACCGACGCCAAGACCAGGCGCGCCGAGCTGCTGATCGGCAACTTCAAATCGGATGAAAAGGAACCGTGAAGCCCCTTGCAGACCCGGAAAATAGTTCAATGACTATGAAATTCGAGTGTTGCCTTGCCGGATGTCAAACACTGACAAGCCCCATGTCGCGCTACACTGGCGAGACCGCAAATTCCGTTGCAAATATCGACATGTGCCCTCCGAAGCCGGAGGGCAGGCTGCCACATATGGTTGAAGCTGGCCAGAGGCCGCCCCTCAGGCGCGCTCGGCGTATTCCATGCTCTCGGTATTGACGACGATATCCTCGTCCTGGGCGATGAAGGGGGGCACCATGACGCGCAGGCCGTTATCGAGCAGCGCCGGCTTGAAGGAATTGGCCGCGGTCTGCCCCTTTACCACCGGCTCGGTCTCCACCACCTTGCAGGTGACCTTCTGCGGCAGGGTGACGCCGAGCGCCTCCTGTTCGTAATATTCGATCTGCACCGTCATGCCGTCCTGCAGGAACGGGCGGCGCTCGCCGAGGATCTCGGCGGGCAGTTCGATCTGCTCGAAGGTCTCCATGTCCATGAATACCAGCATGCCGTCGTTTTCGTAGAGAAACTGCTGGTCCTTCTGCTCGAGGCGCACGCGCTCGACCTTGTCGGCGGAGCGGAAGCGCTCGTTGAGCTTGGAGCCGTTGCGCAGGTTGCGCAGCTCCACCTGGGCGAAGGCGCCGCCCTTGCCGGGCTTGACATGCTCGACCTTGACCGCGACCCACAGGCCGCCATTGTGCTCGAGCACGTTTCCGGGGCGGATTTCGTTTCCGTTGATCTTGGGCATGTGGCAAAACCGTGGCAAGAGGTTGAAGACTTTCTGGCCGCACCTATATCTTGCCGGTCGGCCCCGTGCAAGCGCGCAGGTTTTGTAGGGGTGGCCGGGGACCTATGCGCTGAGTGCATGGCAGATATGCGCCCGATGGGCTACCGAATCAGGCAGGATTGGCCATATTGCCCGTCACGCTCGAAAACGCAAGAGCAAGAATAACGAAGGACCAACATGTTGGATTTTGTGGACGGTACGGCGTTCAACCACGAACAGGGCAACCGCGCGCGCAAGCTGTTTGCCGCGGTGGTGCTGGCGGCGCTGGACGATGCGATCGCGGATGACAAGAAATACGGCAACGGCCCGGAACAGATCGCCCGCTGGGCGCGTTCGCGTGACGGGCGCGAGGTGCTGACCTGCGCCGGGATCGACCCCAATGAGCGCGTGGTCAAGGGGCTGATGGAATTCGTCGCCAGAGGCGTGCGCACCTCGGTGGCGTTGTCGCGCGAGGAAAGCGAGCGGCGCAATGCCGCCGCGGCACAGGCCGAAGCGGCCTGAGAAGGGCGGGAAGCGCCGCAAGGGCTGAAAGAGAGGCTTGAAAGCCGCTGACAGGTCGAAAGGCGCTCCGGTCGGGGCGCTTTTCGTTTTCTCGGGTCGGGAGGGGAGGGCGGCATGACACGAGCGATCATGATCCAGGGCGCTGGCTCCAATGTGGGCAAGTCGCTGCTGGTCGCCGGCCTTGCCCGTGCATTCACGCGCCGTGGCCTGCGTGTCGCCCCCTTCAAGCCGCAGAACATGTCCAACAACGCCTCCGTCACCGTGGATGGCGGCGAGATCGGCCGCGCCCAGGCGCTTCAGGCGCGCGCGGCGGGGCGTGAGCCGCTTGCCGACATGAATCCGGTCCTGCTGAAGCCCGAGAGCGAGACCGGCGCCCAGGTGGTGGTGCAGGGCAGGCGCCGCGCCACGCTCAGGGCGCGCGACTACGCGGCGATGAAGGCCGAGCTTCTGGCGCCGGTGCTGGAGAGCTTTCACCGCCTCGCCGCCAGCGCCGACCTGGTGCTGATCGAAGGCGCCGGCAGCCCCGCCGAGATCAACCTGCGCGCCGGCGACATTGCCAATATGGGCTTTGCCGAGGCGACCGGCCTGCCGGTGCTTCTAGTCGGGGATATCGACCGGGGAGGGGTCATCGCCCAGCTTGTCGGCACCCATGCGGTGCTGCCCGAGGCGGATCGCGACCGGATAAAGGGCTTCATCGTCAACAAGTTCCGCGGCGATGCTACTCTCTTTGCCGAAGGTGCGGCGGAGATCGCCCGGCGTACCGGCTGGGACGACCTCGGCACGCTGCCCTGGTTCGAAGACGCCTGGCGCCTGCCCGCCGAAGACGTGCTCGACCTCGCGACCGGCCCGAAGCGCACCGGCGGGCTCCACATCGCTGTGCCCCGCCTCAGACGCATCGCCAATTTCGACGACCTCGACCCGCTGAAAGCCGAGCCCGGCGTGACCCTCACCCTGGTCCCCCCCGGCCGGCCCCTGCCGGGCGATGCCGACCTCGTGCTGATCCCCGGCAGCAAGTCCACCATCGCCGACCTCGCCGATTTTCGCGCCCAGGGCTGGGATATCGACCTTGCCGCCCATATCCGCCGCGGCGGTCATGTGCTGGGCCTGTGCGGGGGATATCAGATGCTCGGGCGCGAGATCATCGACGAGGGCGGTATCGAAGGGCCGCCGGGGCGCGCCCCCGGTCTGGGTCATCTCGACGTGACCACGACCATGGGCGAGAAGAAGAACCTTTCCCTCTGCAAGGCCACCTACATCCCCGCCGGCTGCGCTCTCACCGGTTACGAAATCCATCTCGGCGAAACCACCGGCCCCGACCGGGCGCGGGCCTTTCTGCGGCTCGAAGACGGCCGCCTCGAAGGCGCCGCCAGCGCCGACGGGAAGGTGCGCGGCTGCTACCTGCACGGCCTGTTTGCCTCCGACGCCTTCCGCGCCGCCTGTCTTGCGGAACTGGGCGGTGCTTCCGATTTGGGCGCGCTTGCCTACGAAGAGGGGCTGGAGGCCACCCTCGACGCGCTTGCCGCGCATGTCGAAGCGCATCTCGACCTCGACCGCATCCGGGGGCTGGCCGGCCCCTTGGGCGCTGCATGAAGCCCTTGCGGAACGGAGCCTCTGCCGGGGCGATGAAACGGCCGGGAAGGCGCGCCCGGGGTGGGGCTCAGGTGACGCTGGCGGCAAAGGCGGTGTGCCACAGCCGGGCCAGCGCGTCGAGCGGGGCGGAGTGGGGGCCGAAGGCGACGGCTTCGCCGGTGAAGCGTCCGACGGCTTCGAGGCGCAGCCCGGCCTGGCCGGCGGCGACCATCAGCGCCTCGGCCTGGTCCCAGCCGGTGGCGATCAGGTAGCGGGCCTGGTCCTCGCCGAACAGCGTGGGGATG
>JALTZY010000172.1 GCA_027045905.1 Paracoccaceae bacterium | reverse complement strand
GGATAAGCCATTCTCAAGACGGAGAAATTCACGCAGGAGCGGCTCCCGGTCCTGCGCAAACTCGGCAAAGTCCACGCAGCTTTCCGCCCCGCAGACCGACGCCACCAGCGCGATCGTCAGAATGTCCAGAAGGTCGTGGCGCCGCGCATTCCCCGTACGCGGCTCCGGTATCTGGCGGAAAATCGTGATCAGTCACGGCACAGGCTCCACCCAAGAATGGAGAAACCTCAAGAATCCAACTCAAGCCAAAAGGCCAGACAGATTTTCAAATGCGATTCCCCAGCGGGGTGGGCTGCGGTGCGGAAACGATTTTTCGCAGAAAAATCGTGCCTCCGGCGGGAGTATTTATCGGAAAGATGAAAGGGGGCTACAGCACCCGGCTGAGGAATTCGGCGGTACGGGGTTCGCGCGGGCGTTCGAAGAGCTGCTCGGGCGGGCCTTCCTCGAGGATGCGCCCGGCATCGAGGAAGCAGACCTTGTCGGCCACTTCGCGGGCAAAGCCCATTTCGTGGGTGGCGAGGATCATGGTCATGCCCTCGGCCTTGAGCTGGCGCAGCACGTCGAGCACCTCGCCGACAAGCTCGGGGTCGAGCGCGGAGGTTACCTCGTCAAACAGCATCACCTCGGGCTTCATCGCCAGTGCGCGGATGATCGCCACCCGCTGTTGCTGGCCGCCCGACATCTGGTCCGGGTAATGGCCCATCCGGTCGGCGAGGTTGAAGCGCTCGAACAGCGCTTCGGCCATGGGTCTGAGCTCGGCCCGGCTCTTGCCGGTGATGCGGCGCGGGGCGAGCAGGACGTTCTCCAGCGCGTTCATGTGCGGAAACAGGTTGTAGCTCTGAAACACCATGCCGATGCGCTGGCGGATAGGCTGCGGATCCTGCTCCGGGTCGGTGATCTCGAGCCCGTCGAGCAGGATGCGCCCGTCATCCACCGGCTCGAGCAGGTTGATGCAGCGCAAAAGCGTGGACTTGCCCGAGCCCGACGCGCCGATCAGGCAGACCATCTCGCCCTCGTCCACCGCAAGGTCGATCCCCTTGCAGACCACGTTGGCACCGAATTTCTTCCACAGGTCGATGATTTCGAGCTTCATGGCGCGCCTCAGCTTTGGCGCCGCTGCTGGCGGGCGATCATGCGGTCCACCGCGCGGGTGGCGGGCACCGTGACCACCAGAAAGATCAGCGCCGCCCCCACATAGGGGGTGAAATTGGCGTAGAGCGATTTGTACACCCCCGCCTGGCGAAAGATCTCGACCGGGCCGATGAAGGAGACCAGCGCCACGTCCTTTTGCAGGGAGATCAGGTTGTTCATCGCAGCCGGGATCACCCGGCGGATCGCCTGCGGCAGCACCACGAAGCGCATCATGTCGCCATGGCTCAGTCCCAGCGATACCGCCGCCGCGCGCTGGCTTTCGTGGATCGATTCGATCCCGGCGCGATAGACTTCGGCGACATAGGCCGAGTAGGACAGGACCAGCGCCACCGTGCCCCAGATATAGGGGCTGTTCCATGGCCGCGGCAGGCCGAGGCCGGGGATGCCGAAGCCGATAAGGTAGATCACCAGGATCACCGGTACGCCGCGAAACAGGTCGCTGTAGAGGATCGCAAAGAGCTTCAGCGGGTAGAGCGCGGGGCTGCGCGCATCGCGCATCAGAGCCAGCACCAGCCCCCAGACCGCGATCAGCGGCGCGCACCACAGGAACATAGCCACATCGAGCCAGAAGGCCTCGAGCAGCTTGGGGAAGGTCTTCACGAATACCGCTTCATTGAAAAAGGCCTTCTGCACCTTTTCCCAACCCGGCGTCATGGGCACCAGGATGACGATTGCGGCAATCGCGATCGCCGTGCTGGCCGCGGCGATCAGCATCGAGCGCCGCCGCTCGCGCCGCTCGCGCAGCTGGCGCCGGCTCAGGCCGGATTCGCGGCCTGCGGCGCCAGAGCCTGCGGGCGCCGCCTGTCTTTCAGAGCCGCGCATGCGGGCTTACTTGATCACCGGCACGCCAGTTGCGTCCTGCAGCCATTCGGCCTCGATCCTGGCCAGGGTGCCGTCCTCGCGCATCGATTCGATTGCGTCATTTGCGCAATCCCGGAGCGGGTTGCCCTCTTCGAAGACCAGCCCCAGCTCGTCCGGGCTGTCGCCGCCGGTCTCGAACTGGCCCAGCACCACCCCGTCATCGAGCAGCACCGCCGCCGTGAACAGCGCCGAGGGCAGGTCGAGCATGATCGCATCCACCTGTCCGGCCTTCAGCGCCTCGACCGAATCGGCCACGTCGTTATAGAGCAGCATGTCCGCATCCGGCGAGATCAGCGCCTGGATCAGCCCCGGCGCCGTGGTGCTCTCGACCGCGCCCCATTTCAGGGTCTTGAGCGATTCGACCGTCGGCTCGGCTCCGGCATCCACTGCCGGCTGGCGCACCACTACCGACTGCGCGGCGGTGTAATAGGGCGCGGAAAAGTCGATGAATTCGTCGCGCTCCGGCGTGATCGAATATTGCTGGATGTTGAAGTCGAAATTCTTCGCCCCCGGCTGGATCGCCTCGTCAAAGGAGGTGCGCACCCATTTCACCGCATCGCCCTCGAAGCCCATGCGCCGGGCGATTTCCAGCGCCACGGCGGCCTCGAAGCCCTTGCCGGTCTCGGGCGCGTCGTCGATCACCCAGGGGAAATAGGCCGGGTTGCCGGTGGCGATGGTCAGCACGCCGTCGGTGAGCGTCTTGCCCGCCGCGCAATCGCCCGCGGCCCAGGCGCCACTGGCCACCGCCCCCAGCCCCAGGGCCACGATCCCCGCTTTCATCAAATCCTTCATTCTCTCTCCCTCCTTGCAAAAGCGCCCGCCAGCGGCGGATACACCCTGTGAATCGCTCATACCTTGCCCGACTTCACCCGCAGAATCCAGTAATGGCACGGTTTTGCACACAGCGTTTGACATTCGCCGCAAATGTCCCGAGCCTGCGGCAAACGCCGCGAGGCTCCGATGACCGATTTCAGCGCCACCAGACAGATGTTTCACCTGCCCGAGGGGGTAATCTACCTCGATGGCAATTCGCTCGGCCCCTTGCCGCGCGCCGCCGCTGCCCGGCTCGGTCAATGCGCGCACGACGAATGGGGCGAGATGCTGATCACCGCCTGGAACCGGGCCGGCTGGATGGAAGCGCCCCGTAGGGTCGGCGACCGGATCGCCCGGCTGATCGGCGCCGAGCCGGGCCATGTGGTGCTGGGCGACACGCTCTCGATCAAGCTCTACCAGGCGCTGGCAAGCGCGCTTGAGATACGCCCCGAGCGCCGAGTGATCCTTTCCGACAGCGGCAATTTCCCCAGTGATCTCTACATGGCGCAGGGGCTGATCGCCTCGCTGGGGCGCGGCCATCGGCTGGTGACCCCGCCGCCGGAAGCTGTGGCGGACCATATCAGTGAGGAGGTCGCGGTGCTGATGCTGACCGAGGTCG
>JALTZY010000171.1 GCA_027045905.1 Paracoccaceae bacterium | reverse complement strand
GCGCCCTCAGCCCTGCCGGCGCGGGGTCAGGGCAATCGGCAGGCTGCGCAGCACGAACATGAGCATCGCCCCGGCCCACATATGCCCGGCGGCGGTGATCATCGCTTCACTCTCCCCCTGCCAGCCGACCAGTACTCGCAGCACCGCCCCCAGGTGCAAGAGCAGAAACAGCGCCCAGTCATAAAGCGTGCCCCGGATCTCCCGCCCGGAATGGCCCAGCGTGGCGCGCAGCATGACGATGACCGTCATCGAGCCCACCGCCCCGGCCCCCAGCGCGTGGCGCACCTGGCTGATACCGGCCAGATCGGTGAGGCTTGAAAGCGCCAGCAGGGCGGCGCCGATCACCAGCCACAGATAGGCCACATGCTGGGCCAGAAGCAGCGGCTCGCGTGCCACCCGTATCGCCTGCCAGCGCGCAAGCCGCACCGCCAGCGCCACCGCCGCCAGCGCCGCCAGCGCGCCGGTCAGGGCCGAAGCGCCGCTCGCCGTCCAGACAATCGCCACCGCCCCCGACAGGCCCAGCGCCGCCCTGTCCACCGCACCTAAAGGCGCTGGCAGCGCGCTCACGCCCCGCGCGGCGAGCCAGTTGCGGCTGAAGGCCGGCGTCACCCGCCCGCCGATCAGTGCCATCAGCACGAAGGCCACGGCAAAACCCGCCGTCACCCCGGCATCGCTGTCGAAAAACAGCTGGGTGATTTGAGCGCCCCACAAGAGCGCCACCAGCGCCACCACCACGAAATTGCGCCGGTTGTTTGCGGCGAGGATGTCGCTTGCCACCTTCGCGCCCAGCGCCGGCAGAAAGGCCAGGCTCAGCCACGGCCCGACCCCTTCGGGCGAGACAAACATCCCCGCCCGCCCGACCAGCCACAGCACGAACAGCGCAGCGAGCGGCGCGCCCCTGAGGGCCGACCGGCCGGTCCAGTTCGGCACCGCCGTGAGAAGAAACCCCGCAAGTGCTGCCGGCAGATAGCCGAACAGCATCTCGTGCATGTGCCAGGACAGAGGATCGTCCATCGCCTCGATCCGGTCGGCATACAGGACCAGCCAGAGTGGTACCGCAAGCCCGGCAAACAGGGCAGCGGCAGGGAAGAACAGACGCCAGGCGGCGGAAAAGAGTATCATGGGCTCACCCATCCGATGACAAGGGATACGGTCAGGATCGAAGCAAGCGTCGAGACCAGGATCGCCGCCGACACCCGCTCGGGCACCACGTTGTAATGGGCCGCAAGCATATAGACATTTCCGGCCACCGGAAGCGAGGCCGCAGCCACGATCACCCCTGCGGCAAAGCGCTCCACCGGAAAGATGACAAAGGCCGCCAGCGCCACGGCCGCGGGATGCAGCGCCAGCTTGGCGAGGCTGAGCCACAGGGTCACCGCCGGGCGCGCTACCCGGCGCCCGGCCAGCGATGCGCCGATGGCAAACAGCGCCCCGGGCGTGGCCGCGCCCCCCAGCAGGGCAAGGAAGCTCTCCGCCGGTGCCGGCAGGACGAAGCCGGCCGCCGACCAGCCGAGCCCCGCCCCCATGGCCACGATCATCGGGTTCTTCAGCAGCCCCAGCGCCACCGCGCCGAGGCTGCCCATGGACAGGCGCCCGTCGCGATGGGCCGAGATCAGTACGGTCAGCAGGGTGGAAAAGACGATCAGGTCCACCGCCAGTACCAGCACCACCGGGCCGATGGCCGCTTCGCCCAGGATCAGCACCAGCATCGGAATGCCGAGAAAGCCGGTATTGCCGATCACCGCCACCTGGGCCTCCATCACCACCTGTTCGAACGGCAGGCGCCGCAGGAGCGCGACGGCGGTCGCGATCAGATAGACGGTCAGCGTGCCCCACAGATAGGCGCCTGCCAGGGTCCAGTCGAGCATTTCTCCCAAGGTCAGGCTGGCGGAGAAGCGAAACAGCATCGCCGAAAGCGCGAAGTAGAAGACGAACCGGGTGAGGCTGGCGGTGGCCTCTTCGGAAAAGAAACGCACCCGCCCGGCCCAGAAGCCGAGACCGATCAGGGCGAAAAAGGGCAGAGTCTTGAGAAAGATCGCCTCCATGGCCTTCGCCTACCACGCGCAAGGGAGCAGGAAAAGCAAGATGGCCTGCGATTTTTCGCAGAAAAATCGGGCCTCCGGCGGGAGTATTTGGAGAAAGATGAAAGGGGGCGGCTCGTTATCCGCCACCGATCAGCACGCCCGCGGCAAAGACCAGCGCGCCGCCCAGCACCACCTGGAAGGTGGCGCGCAAAAACGGGGTCTGCATATAGCGGTTCTGGATCCAGACGATGGCCCAGAGTTCGAAGAACACCACCGCGAAGGCGATGAAGGTCGCGGTCCAGAAATCGGCGATCAGGTAAGGGAGCGCATGGCCCATGCCGCCCAGCGCGGTCATCAGCCCCGAAGCGATGCCGCGCTTGAGCGGCGAGCCGCGCCCGGAGAGCACCCCGTCATCGCTGGCCGCTTCGGTGAAACCCATGGAGATGCCGGCGCCGATGCTGGCCGCCGCGCCCACGAGGAAGGTGGTGTGGGTGTCCTGAGTGGCGAAGGCGGTGGCGAAGATCGGCGCCAGCGTCGAGACCGAGCCGTCCATCAGCCCGGCAAGCCCCGGCTGCACCCAGGTGAGCACGAACTGGCGGTGAGCGGCGAGGTCCTCTTCGCTGCGGGCTTCCTCCGGCAGGTGCTCGGCCTCCAGTTCTTCGGCGGTACGCTGGTGGTTGGCTTCGGCGGCGGCGAGGTCTCCGAGCAGCTTGCGGGTGGCGGCATCGGTGGTGCGGGCGGCAGCCTTGCGATAGAAGGCCTCGGCCTGAGCCTCCATGGCGTGGGCCTCGGCGCGGATCGTGCCGAGGGCGAGATTCTCGACCAGCCAGACCGGGCGGCGGGCATAGGCCCCGGCGACATGTTCGCGCCGGATGAGCGGGATCACGTCGCCGAAGCGCGCCTTGTAAAGCTCGATCAGCTGGCGGCGGTGGGAGTCTTCTTCCTCGGCCATGCCGTCGAAAACCTTTGCGCTGGCCGGGTAGTCGGCGCGCAGTTTTTCGGCGTATTGGCGATAGATGCGCGCGTCGTCTTCTTCGTTGGAGATGGCAAGCGCGAGGATTTCCTGCTCGGACAGGTCCTTGAAGCGGCGGCGGGTGGAAATACCGGGGATCATGGGGGCCTCTTGCGGTATGGCTTAGAATGATTCCAATCTATCCGGGTCATGTCGGGCCGGCAAGCCCGTAGCTCAGTCCACCCGGCGCAGGAAGATGTGGTTGCCCTCGCGCCGGGTCTCGAAGCGCTTGAGTTCGCCCACGAGGTCGACCATCTTGGACTTGCCGTAGGAGCGCGGGTCGAAGTCGCGCTGGTCGGCGCGGATCGCGTCGGAAATCCGGCTCAGCGAGAACCACTCGCCGTCCTGGTCGATCTTGTCCATGGCGCGCAGGATCAGCGGGATGGCGTCGGTGGGCGGGCGCTTCTTTGG
>JALTZY010000170.1 GCA_027045905.1 Paracoccaceae bacterium | reverse complement strand
TTCAGGCATTCGCGGATCGCCCCCCGGGCAACCATTTCGCGGCGCAGCTTGATGTGGAACTCCACATCACGGGCATAGCGTTTGAGATCGTCGAAAATCACGACAAAACGCTCGTCGGGATGGGCGTCGAGAAATGCCAGAAGCGAGACCATACCGGGGCGCTTCATGAAGTCGCCGCCGCCGGTGATCGTATCGGGAAAGACCATCGCCACCTCATAGCCCTTGGCCTCGGCATGTTGACGACAGCGCGTCTCCTGGCTTTCCAGCCCATGGCCCTCGGATTCCTGCGACTTGGAGGAGACACGGCAGTATATCAAAGCCCGTTGTGTTTCGGATTTTCTATTTGTCATGCGCTGCCTCCTCGTCATTCTGCATCTCGTTCGATCTTACCATGTGGGCCGCCAGCACGGTGTGCAGGTCGAGCGCTTCTCCACAGGATTTTGCGCTGGATTTGATGTTCCAGCCCAGGTCGGTAAAGGCGAGGACGATGGACCACAAGGTTTCGATCAACGCGCGTTTCTGGTCGTCAGGGACGTCTTCCTGGTCCAGGTAAGGAAGCCAGTCGGTCCAATCAAAGCGCAAGGCGGGGCTTGAAAGTTGGGTTTCTGGGGTGATGGGTATGTTTGCGGGGGCGGTTTCTTTCATATCTGCTCTTTCGTTTCGTTCTCCTTTGTTGACGTTCCCGCGTAATTATTGCTGGAACAAAAAGGGAACATACTAGGCATATTTTCCTATGTCTGGCAAGGGTTTATTTGCATTACCTGCTCGGGACGGAACGTTGTATTTGCACCCGCTCGGCTTTGCGCTCAGCCCGCGCGGCCTGACGATCCGGCTGGCGCAATTCCTTGCACGCCTCACGCAACGACCGGCCCTCTGCCGCCTCAAAGGCCTCGCTCATCATTTTCTGTGCCGCATATTCCGTGATGCCGTTCTGGCGGGCCATGCCCACACTTACGCGGTCAATGGCCTGATATGCTGGTATGGACGGGCTTTCCTGGATGAGTTGTACCGCAGTTCGCGCATGTGGCAGTGCATGCTCAAGGGGCAGGCTGCGCAGGTTCTCCTCCGCCGCCATCAGCTCTTCACGCAGCTGGTTCATCGACTCGCCGTAGCGGGACTTGAAGATATCGCGCAGAATGTTTTCGGCGCGAGTGACGTCGAATTTGCGGTCATCCGTAAAAGCTTCGGCGTAGTTGGAGAGTTTTTTGATGAAACTGCCGGATCGGTGGATTTCGCGATTGATGATACCGGCAATATTCCAGGCCTCGTCGAACTGGCTATCCGTCAATCGGCTACCGGAATAGCTCTGACGGGCTTCGGCAAGCCGGTGCTGGCCGTCTTCATTCAAATTGGTGTTCATGCGGGGTCTCCTTTTCGACTGAAGGGATGATACGGGTGACCGAGCAGCAGCTGGGGCCTCCGCATCGCGGGGTTTCGCCAGCCGCGCAAACGCTTCGTTTCGGGTCATCGGCTGTGCCCCGGTCTGCGGCGATCCTGGCCGCTTCTGCGGTCATTCACGCGATTGAATTCGGCTTCAGCTTGTCCCCGGCGGGCCTCTCGGGCACGGACCGGGGCACGATCCAGCAGGTCAAAAACCTCCCGGTCCATCCGTTCAATAATACAGTGGCGATCCGCATCATGGGCAAGCTGGACGGTTCGTCTGGCGGTTTTGATGTTTGCGCCCTTGTCAAAGCCATCAATGCCTTCGGGAGCGGGATGGTCGTACTGCTTTGCCCCGGCCTTGCTGACCAGCCGTTTGACTTCTGCCGCAACGCGCTGGTCGAATTCTTCTGCATGACGCCGATCCAGATCATCGAGCCGGGCCTGGTATTTTTCCTCGATGGAGCGAAGCTCGGCCCAATCATCAGGGTGTTTGAGCGCCTTCTGGGCATGGGAGCGCATCGCCTGATGGAACGCCGTTTGCAGGTTGTGTTCGATATCGAACTCTTTCGGGGCCATATCGGGGCTCCTTTGACGTCAAAATTTGCGTTTCAAAACAGCGATGTGGCATGATGGGTCATGGTGATTTTTCAAGACATTCAGGATGTTGAGGAATGGCTCGAACCCTTGGACTACATTGCGTTTTGGGAGGCGGTTGGCCCCTACGGTCTGACCTTGCAGGATCGCGAGATGTGTGACGGGCTGATTGCGAGCGGAAAAGCCGAGCCCGGTTTGATCCTTCAGGGGTTGAAGTTTCTGGCGCAGCGCGAGCTTGCCCGGAAGTTCGGCCTCAAAAGGCGGTCCTATGAACCGCCTTCTGAGAAGTATCTGACCTCGGTCCACTAACCGGGCACCTCGAAAAACCGCACCCAGGCACAGCGGCCATCTCGGGCGGGCACGGTCACCTCGTGCCATCTCCAGCCAAGATAGGTGCAGCTGTGGTAGGTCCGGTCGGCAAACGGATCATAGCGGCTGCCCTCGGATGTGAAGCTGTAGGACCAGATCGCATGCGGGCTGCCCCAGGCGAGATAAACACCATAGACCACCACGGGCAAAGCAAGCCACAGGAACAAGGCGGCGCGTTTCATGCCGTACCTCCCGATTCCAGTTGGAACGCGATCCAGGGGTCGGGGCGCAGGATGCCGCCCTCGATCTCGTTCTTGTCGACCAGATGGCAGAACGGGTCGATGTTCTGCATGCCGACCTTGCGCGCCAGCAAAAAACCAATGCCCTTGGCGTAAATGAGTTGCACGTCGCGGGGCAATGCCAGCAACTCGGCGGGCGATAGGATTTTCTGTTTGATCAGACTCAGATTGGTGTTGAGCTTTGGCCCATCGTTTGCGGAAAGCGATGTCGCAAGCGCATGCTCCTCGCCCATCATGTCGCTGACCATCTTGGCTTCTTGCAGCGAACTGAACCCGTACCAGATTTGCACCACGGCATTATCGGCGATGGTCAGAGCCGCCGCTTTGCCAAAACGCCGTTCGATCTCCGATCTGGATTGCGCGATCATATGCACTTCTGTGCCCCCGAAGCCCCTGAGCGTGGTGAGCATTTCCACCAGCGACAGCAGCGGGCAGTTGGTGAACTCGTCCGCGATAACCCGCAACGTGCCAGCCCCGGCATAGAGTGCTTCGGCAAAGGCCAGCATGTGGAAAGCATAGTAGCTGCCAAGCCGGTTCATATAGGCCTGCGGGCCGACGAGAAAGATGATATAGCCTTCGCGGATCAGTTCCTCGTGGGTGATTGTCGCATCCTTACCCGCATTATGCAGGCGCGTGCCCGGCGCAAAGATTTTCAATGCGCGCTGCGCCTCTTCCAAATGCTGTGGCCAGTGTTCATGTTTGGCCATGGCGAGGATGCTGCGGGCCAGCCCCTGGAGATAAGGATCACCTTCTTCCGCCTCGATATGGGCAAAACGCAGGAGCATGTCCTGATTGCTCAGAAGCGAGCTGGTGCCGCCCGGGATCACCAGTTGCAGCTGGCGTTTGGCGAGAACCAGGATGCAGAACTC
>JALTZY010000169.1 GCA_027045905.1 Paracoccaceae bacterium | reverse complement strand
TCGAGGCGCAGGCCGCACACGCCCCCGGACAGCCAGAATTCCCGGCAATAGGCCTGCGCCTCGAAGGGCGCCCGCCCGGTATCCGCGCGGCAGGCGCCTGCCGGATGCGCAGCGCCCCCATCTCAGCCCTGCGCTGGCCCGGCCGGGCGCACCACGCTCAGCAGATATCCGAAATCGTCGCCATACTCATCCCAGGCCTTGATCTCGGCCGCATGGGCAATCAGCACCTGGCGCAGGTCGTCATCGGCATCTTCGTAAAGCTCTTCCATCCGCGCCATCAGCGGCTTGTAATAGGCGCGCCAGGCATCGTCCGAAAGCCGGCGGGTGGCGATGGTCTCGTAGCCGGCCGCCCGCACCCGCGCGTCGATTCCCTCTTCGCTGCCCATCTGCGGATAATCGGCCCAGATCTCGACCACCTCGCTGTCGGGCGGATCCTTGAAGTAGCAGGGCTCGGAGAAGGCCACCAGCCCGCCTTCGGCGAGGCTGGGCTTCCACATTTCCAGCGCCTCGCGCACGCCCAGGAGATAAACGCCCCCCGCGCACCAGATCAGATCATAGGGCCCGCCCGGATCGCGCATGTCGCCCATGAGCAGGTCCACGCGCGGATCCTCGCCCCATTCCTCGGCCGCCTGGCCCAGAAATTGCGGGTTGATGTCGATCGCCGTCACATGGGCGCCGGGCGCGAGCGCCAGCAGCGGGCCGATATCGGCACCGGGCCCGCAGGCATTGTCGCAGATGCGCGCGCCCTCGGGCAGGTTGATCTGGCGCCCCAGCCATTCGATATCCGCAGGCTCTCCCGGGCCTTCGCGCGGCAGGTTGCGATGCAGGGTCAGAAAGGCTTCGGGATTCATGGCGGGTCTCCTCGGGTCCGGTTCGCTTGGGGCCAGAGTGGGGTTGCCTGCGCGCTTGTCAAGCCGGCAGGGTGTCTCGCCCCGGCACCCGCAGCACCCGGCGGGCCGCCCGGCCCGGCCTTTCCCAGGCCCAGCCCGCCGCCCGGAGTCTGGCCAGAACGGCGAAAAAGAGCTATAAAGGGCCGATACGGCCTGCAAGGAGCATTTGCAGGAGTTCCTGCCGCCGGGCTCCCTGCCGGCCGGGGAGATCGCGGGGCACGAAGATACGAAAAGGACAGGAACAGGAGAATTTCCGCGCCGAATGCGACCGTTGACGGGCATATCGAAGCCTGGCCCCCGGGCCCGGATCATGCCGGGCGAGGGGGGCGGAGAGCTTGCGGGGGCAGTGGCCGCAGCGACGGTCATGAGCTTCCTCGCGCTTGCGGGTTTTACCGCTCCGGCCACGGCGCAGGACATGACCGGAGAAGCGCTCGGGCAACTGATGGCCCTGGAAGAGCGCGGCCTGGAGGCCCTGGGCACCGACACGTTCAGAACCCTCGCCACGGCCCCGGTCGCAGCTGGCGCAGATGCGCCGGAATATACCGAAAGCTGGCTTGCCGCCCAGCCCGAAGCCTCGGGAGATGCGGAGTGGAAATGCCTCTCCGAAGCGCTCTATTTCGAAGCCCGCGGCGAAAGCGTGCGCGGCATGTTTGCCGTGGCCGAGGTGATCATGAACCGGGTGGACAGCCCCGACTTCCCCGATACGGTCTGCGGGGTGATCACCCAGGGCACCGGCCAGCGCTTCCGCTGTCAGTTCACCTATACCTGCGACGGGCGCGCCGAGCGAATCACCGAACCGGCCGCATGGATCCGCGTCGGCAAGGTCGCCCGGGCCATGCTCGACGGCGCGCCCCGCCCGCTGACCGGGGGCGCGACCTATTACCATGCCAGCTGGGTCAGCCCGGCCTGGGCGCGCAGGTTCGAACGCACCGCTGCCATCGGCGTCCACTATTTCTACCGTCCGCGCGGCTGAGCTTCGCCGCCCGCCCCTGCCCTTCTGCAAGGACCGCCCGCCTCCCCTCGCGCCCGGGCATCTCCGGTCTCGTGTCTTTGCCCCTTGCAGCCCGCGCCCCCCTCGCCTAAAGCCTTTCGCAAAACACGCATGGCGCTGAAGCTGAAGGAGCTGCCGCGCTTCGGCGCGCGCCTGCCAGGTTCCAGCCGGACGCTCCGAAAGACGGCGGCAGCACGGACGCAACGGTTTCAGGAGGGCCGGATGGGCTTCAGGATGGGTATCGTCGGACTGCCGAATGTGGGCAAGTCCACGCTTTTCAACGCGCTGACCAGGACCGCCGCCGCTCAGGCCGCGAATTTCCCCTTTTGCACCATCGAGCCCAATGTGGGCGAGGTGGCTGTGCCAGATCCGCGCCTGGACAGGCTCGCCGAAATCGCGGGCTCCAGGGAGATCATCCCCGCCCGCATGACCTTCGTCGATATTGCCGGGCTGGTGAAGGGGGCGAGCAAGGGCGAGGGGCTGGGCAACCAGTTCCTCGCCAATATCCGCGAGGTCGATGCCATCGCCCATGTGCTGCGCTGCTTCGAGGACGGCGACGTGACCCATGTGGAGGGCCGCGTGGACCCGGTGGAGGACGCGCGCATCATCGAGACCGAGCTGATGCTGGCCGACATGGAGAGCCTGGAAAAACGGCTCCAGAACATCACCCGCAAGGTGCGCGGGGGCGACAAGGAGGCGATCCGGCAGGAGCGGCTGATGAAGGCGGCGCTGGCCGCACTCGAAGAGGGCCGCCCGGCGCGCATGGTCGAGGTGGACGACGAGGACGCAAAAGCCTGGAAGAACCTGCAGCTGCTGACCACCAAGAAGGTGCTCTATGTCTGCAATGTGGGCGAGGAGGAGGCAGCGATCGGTAATGAACTGTCGCGCGCGGTGGAGGAATTCGCCGCCGCCGAGGGCAACGCCTCGGTGGTGATCTCGGCCAGGATCGAGGAGGAAATCAGCCAGCTCGAGCCCGAGGAGCAGCAGATGTTTCTCGCCGAAATGGGGCTCGAGGAAGCCGGGCTCGACCGGCTCATTCGCGCGGGCTACAGGCTCTTGCACCTGATTACCTATTTCACCGTCGGCCCGAAGGAAGCGCGCGCCTGGACCATCCGCGAGGGCACGCTGGCGCCGCAGGCGGCCGGCGTCATTCACGGCGATTTCGAGCGCGGCTTCATCCGCGCCGAGACCATCGCCTACGAGAATTACGTAGCCTGCGGCGGCGAGCAGGGTGCAAAGGAAGCCGGCAAGATGCGCGCCGAGGGCAAATCCTACATGGTGCAGGACGGCGATGTGCTGCACTTCCTGTTCAACGCCTGAGCCCGCTGCGGACAGCCGCTCCGGCGCATGGCCGGGCGCGCCCGAAGATCGGCGCCGGCAGAGCCGGCAAAGGGCCGGCACTCCGCCGCAAAGCCGCAGAATCCACAAAAATGCCGCATTTTCGCCCAGCCCATGCCCGCTTGCGCGCCAAGTCTGCGGGCAGACCTTCGTCAGAGAGGTCGCGACAGGGGCAATGCAACCGGCCCGCATGGCGGGCCCGATCAGGCAGGAGGCCCGTCATGGCTTCACGAGAATACCC
>JALTZY010000168.1 GCA_027045905.1 Paracoccaceae bacterium | reverse complement strand
TTTCCACCCTCTCCGTCCCGCTTCTCTCCCGCTTTTCGAGCCGTTTACCGCTTTCCCCGCCAAGGGCTTGGCGAGACATGTGCGACTTGTTACAGTTTGAGGAAAATCAGCCACGGGATCCGAATGCGCCACTCCCTTCCCATCGCCCCGCAATTCTATGTGACCGCCCCCCAGCCCTGCCCCTATCTGGAGGGACGCGAGGAGCGGAAGCTGTTTACCGCGCTGCAGGGCGAGCATGCGGGAGCGCTTAACGACACCCTGTCCAAGCAGGGATTCCGACGGTCGCAGAATGTCCTCTACCGCCCTTCCTGCACCGAATGCGCCGCCTGCCTGTCGGCGCGCATCCGGGTCGCCGACTTCAAGCCCGCCAGGAGCCAGCGCAGGGCCGACAGGCGCAACCGCGACCTTGCGCGCCGGGTGCGCGCCCCTTGGGCCAGCGAGGAACAATACGCGCTGTTTCGCCGTTATCTCGACAGCCGCCACGCCGATGGCGGCATGGCCGACATGGATGTATTCGAATTCGCCGCGATGATCGAGGAAACCCCGGTCAGAAGCCGGGTGATCGAATATCACGCCACCCTTCCCGATGCCTCCGAGGAGCTGGTCGCGGTCTGCCTGACCGACATCCTCGATGACGGGGTGTCGATGGTCTATTCCTTCTACACGCCCGAGCGGCGCCAGCACAGCCTTGGCACCTATATCATCCTCGACCACATCCGCATCGCCCGCGAGGCCGGCCTGCCCTATGTCTATCTCGGCTACTGGGTGCCCGGCAGTCCGAAAATGGACTACAAGGCACGCTTTTCGGCGCTGGAGATCTATTATCAGGGCGAATGGCAGCCGATCGACCCGACTGCCGACTATACTGCCGAGGCCCACCCGCTGACCACTGCTCCGGTGGCCGAGCAGGTCGCCCGGATCACCCTGCCGGAGACCCGGCGCGCCTGAGCGCAAGCCACCATTGCCACGCATCTGAGCCATCCTCTGGGCCATCCTCTGGGCCTTCCCATGTGCCGCTCACCGGCACAGGCCGGCCCGGATCCGCGCCGGTGAGCCCGGCGTTTTTCCTTGTTGCGCGCGGCCGCGCCATACCGGAACAATAATTTCCCCCCGCCCTCCCTCTGCGACACTATATTCCGGCAAATCCCTGTTGACGCCCTGCGCCCGGCCTCCTAATGTCACGCCCACGAGACAAGGGAACCTCACGGATGCAGCGCATTCTTATCGTAGCGAGAAGCTGGCGCATGGGCCGAAACCCGGGCCGCTGACGGCCCCCGGAACCACCCCATGCGCCCCCGACATCCTCGGGGGCTTTTTCGTAGTCGCGGGCTTGTTGCACAATGACGGTGAAACGGAGAGCGAGATGACACGGCAGATGACCGGCGCGAAAATGGTGGTCCAGGCCCTCAAGGATCAGGGCGTGGAGGTGGTATTCGGCTATCCGGGCGGCGCCGTGCTTCCGATCTACGACGAACTGTTCCAGCAAAACGACATCCGCCATGTGCTGGTGCGCCACGAACAGGGCGCGGTCCACGCCGCCGAGGGCTATGCCCGCTCCACCGGCAGGCCCGGCGTGGTGCTGGTCACCTCGGGGCCAGGGGCGACCAACGCGGTGACCGGGCTCACCGACGCGCTTCTGGACTCGATCCCGGTCGTGGTGCTGACCGGGCAGGTGCCCACCTTCATGATCGGCACCGACGGCTTTCAGGAAGCCGACACGGTGGGCATCACTCGCCCCTGCACCAAGCATAACTGGCTGGTCAAGGATACCGACGAACTCGGCGACATCCTGCATCAGGCCTTTCACGTCGCCACCACCGGCCGGCCCGGCCCGGTGCTGATCGACATCCCCAAGGACGTGCAGTTCGCCACCGGCAGCTACACGCCGCGCACCAAGGCGCGCACCGCCCGCTACAAGCCCCGGCTGAAGGGCGACACGGCGGCGATCACCGCGCTGGTCGAGCGCATGGAGAGCGCCGAGCGGCCGATCTTCTACACCGGCGGCGGGGTGATCAATTCGGGGCCGCAAGCCAGCCAGCTGCTGCGCGAGCTTGTGGGCGCCACCGGCTTTCCCATCACCTCGACGCTGATGGGGCTCGGCGCCTATCCGGCCTCGGGCAAGGAGTGGATCGGCATGCTGGGCATGCACGGGCTCTACGAGGCCAACATGGCGATGCATGACTGCGACCTGATGATCGCCATCGGCGCGCGCTTCGACGACCGCATCACCGGGCGGGTCGATGCCTTCTCGCCGGGATCCTTCAAGGCCCATATCGACATCGACCCCTCCTCGATCAACAAGGTGATCCATGTGGACATCTCCATCACCGGCGATGTGGCCCATGTGCTCGAAGACCTGCTGCGGATCTGGAAGGCGCGCGGGCGCAAGGTCAACAGGGAAGCGCTTGCGGGCTGGTGGGAGCAGATCGACAAGTGGCGCGCGGTCGATTGCCTCGCCTATCGCGCGAGCGACGAGACCATCAAGCCCCAGCACGCGATCCAGCGCCTCGAAGCGCTGAGCAAGGGACGCGACCGCTACATCACCACCGAGGTCGGCCAGCATCAGATGTGGGCCGCGCAATTCATGGGCTTCGAGGAGCCGAACCGGCTGATGACCTCCGGCGGCCTCGGCACGATGGGCTACGGTCTGCCCGCCTCGATCGGGGTGCAGATGGCCCATCCCGAGGCCACCGTGATCAACGTGGCCGGCGAAGCCAGCTTCCAGATGAACATGCAGGAAATGGCCACCGCGGTGCAGTTCCGCCTGCCGATCAAGCAGTTCATCCTCAACAACGAGCGCCTCGGCATGGTGCGCCAGTGGCAGGACCTCCTGCATGGCGGGCGCTATTCGCAAAGCTGGTCCGAGAGCCTGCCCGATTTCGTGAAGCTCGCCGAAGCCTTCGGCTGCAAGGGCCGCGCGGTCAGAGATCCGGCCGAGCTTGACGACGCCATCGGGGAGATGCTCGAGCACGACGGCCCGTTCATCCTCGACGTGCTGGTGGAGCGGCACGAAAACTGCTACCCGATGATCCCGTCCGGCGCCCCGCATAACGAGATGCTGATGGGCGACGACTCGACCGAAGGCGCCATCGGCGCTTCCGGCGCGACCCTGGTATGACCCTGGTATGACCCCGGCACAAGGAGGCCTGACATGTCTGCGCTGCGACTGAAGAAGGGCACGTCCTCGAAATCCGCCTACAATCTGCGCGACCCCCACGCCGAGGGGCTCGAAAGCCACACGCTCGCCGTGATCGTCGATAACGAGGCCGGGGTGCTGGCGCGCGTGATCGGCCTGTTTTCCGGGCGCGGCTACAATATCGACAGCCTGACGGTCGCCGAGATCGACCATCTGGGCCACCAGTCTCGCATCACCATCGTCACCACCGGCACGCCCGCCGTGATCGAGCAGATCAAGGCCCAGCTGGGCCGGATCGTGCCGGTCCACGAGGTCCACGGTCAGGTCGTGGAC
>JALTZY010000167.1 GCA_027045905.1 Paracoccaceae bacterium | reverse complement strand
GCGCATAGGCGGAGCCCTTGTCGAGCCCGTTCAGTATCTGCAGGAAAATGGCGTCCATGTCCCCCACCCGTTGCAAGCCGCGGCCTTGGCGGCGCGGTCATGTTCTTGAAAGTTCCGGGGCGGGAGGTGCCCGCCCCGGAAAATGTGCCGATCAGGCGCCCGGGTTGCAGCTGCCCAGGCTGGCCTCGTCGCCGCCGAACATCGGGTGATTCGGCGCATATTCGACCTGGGCGCGCGGGGTCACCTCGACGATTTCCAGCGTGTCGTACTGGTTGGTCGGGTTTTCGGCACCCTTCATCACCAGCACGTCCTTGAAGCACTGGTGATCCTCAGCGCGATAGAGCGTCGGGCCGTTACCGAGCCCGTCGAACTCGAAGCCTTCGAGCGCCTCGACCACCGCGCAGGGGTTGAAGGAGCCCGCGCGGGTCACCGCATCGGCATAGAGCAGGGTCTGCACGTAGCAGGTCTGGGCCGAGTTGGAGGGCGGACGACCATATTTCTCGCCGAACGACTTGACGAAGGCCCTGGTACCCTCATCGGGCAGCTGCCAGTTCCAGTTCATCGAGCCGAACACGCCCTTGATGTTCTCGCCGGCGCCGGCGGCCATCAGCTCCGAGTAAAGCGGCACGACGATCTCGAAGTTCTTGCCGTTGACCACCTTGTCGCGCAGGCCGAACTGCACCGCCTGGGTCAGCGAGTTGATCATGTCGCCGCCGTAGTGGTTCAGGATCAGCACGTCGGCACCCGAGTTCAGCACCGGGGCGATGTAGGAGGAGAAGTCGCCGGCGCCCACCGGGGTGCGCACGGTCTTGACGGTCTCCCAGCCGATCGCCTCGGTCGAGGCCTTGAGCGACTCTTCCTGGGTCCAGCCCCAGGTGTAGTCGGCGGTCAGGTGATAGGCACGCCGGTCGGTGCCGTAGGCGTTCTTCAGTACCGGGGCCAGGGCGGCGCCGGACATGTAGGCGTTGAAGAAATGGCGGAAGCCATTGGCCTTGCGGTCCTTGCCGGTGGTGTCGTTGGAGTGGGTCAGGCCGGCCATGAAGATGATGCCCGCCTCCTGGCACAGGCCCTGAACGGCAATGGCCACGCCCGAGGACGAGCCGCCATTGATCATCACCACCTTGTCCTTCTCGATCATCGACTTGGCGCTGGCGCGCGCGGCGTCGGACTTGGTCTGGGTGTCGCCGGTGACGAACTCGACCTTCTTGCCCAGGATGCCGGTGCCGTCGAGCGCCTTGGAGGAGAAGGTATTGAGCATGCCGCCGTCGCCGATGCCATTGAGGTGCTCGACCGCCAGTTCCTGGGCGCGCAGCTCATCGAGACCCTCTTCGGAATAGGGCCCGGTCTGGGGCACGTTGAAGCCGAGGGTGACGGTGGAGCCGGTGGGCGCATTGGTAAAGCCCGCATGGCTGCCGGCCAGGAGCAATTGCGGGGTTGCCAGGGTCACGCCCGCGGCAGCGCCGGTCTTCAGCAGGCCGCGCCGGGTGAATTTGGATGAAGTCATGCTTTCCTCCCGTAGGTGATGTACTGCGCCGGGCCTCCTCCCTGCGCATCCGCCCGCTTTACAGGGCTGCGGCATTATGGGGGGGTAATTGAAAATCAGGCAACAATTGCTTTGAAACATTCACTTTTTATGTAAAAATGTGAACATGGCCACCGGGAAATCCGTAAACTCTTTTACACTCCCGGGCGAAAAGACAAGCGGAAAGGGCGAAAATCGCCATGGAAACCCGGCACGCGACCGGCAGCCTGACCGGCACCCGCATCCGCGAGCGCCGCCTCGGACAGGGGCGCCGCCAGGCCGACCTGGCCCGCGAGGTCGGAATCTCGCCCGCCTATCTCAACCTGATCGAGCACAACCGGCGCCCGATCGCCGGCAAGCTGCTGCTCGATATCGCCCGCGCGCTCGGAGTCGAACCGGGCGAGCTCTCCGGCGCCGCCGACGCGGCCCGCCTCGGGCTGCTGGCCGCAGCCGCCGCACGCCTGCCCGAGGCGAAGGCCGAGCTCGAACGGGTGGGAGAACTGGCCGGTCGCTTCCCCGGATGGGCCGCCCTCGTCGCCGCCCAGCACCAGCGCATCCGCGCGCTCGAGCGGCTCACCGCCACCCTGTCGGACCGTCTCAGCCACGACCCGCAGCTGGCCGCCAGCCTGCACGAGGTGCTCTCCACCGTGACCGCGATCCGCTCGGCGGTGTCGATCCTGTCCGAAGGCGGCGGGGTCGATCCGGAGTGGCAGGCCCGCTTCCTGCGCAACGTGGCCGAGGACACCGCGCGCCTCACCGAGGCGGCACGCGGCCTTGCCGGCTTCCTGGAAAGCGGCGGGGCGGAGGCGGGCGAGCATCTTTCGCCGCAGGAGGAGCTTGGCGCCTTTCTCGAAGGGCGCGGCTATTTCCTGGCGCCGCTGGAGCCGGGCGGCTGGGCCGGGGTAGAGGCGATCATCGCCGGGGCGAAGAGCGAACTGGTCAGCGCCGCGGCCCGCGAACTGGCCCGGGAGTGGCTCGCCCGCTACCGGGAAGATGCCGAAAGCCTGCCGCTGCCGCGCTTCGCGGCGCTGTGGCAGGAATGCGCGGGCGACCCCCTGCTCCTGGCCGAACGCGCCCGGGTGGGGCTGTCGAGGGTGCTGCGCCGGGCCGCCTGTTCCGGCGGGCCGATGACGCGCGGCCTGGTCATCTGCGACGGTACCGGCACCCTGACCACGAGGCGCGAACTGCCCGGCTTCCCGGTGCCCCGCTTCGGCGCCGCCTGTGCGCGCTGGCCGCTGTTTCAGGCCCTGGCGCAGCCGGGCCGGCCGATCCGTGCGCGTCTGGAAATGCCCGGCGATCCGCGCCAGCTCTTCATCGGCACCGCCATTGCCGACAGCCGCTGGCCAGAAGGGCTGGACGGGCTGCCGGTCTTCGAGGCCACCATGCTGGTGGAGGCCGATCCGGGGGCGAGCGACGAGGCCGCGCTCGCGGTGGGGCCGGGCTGCCGCATCTGCCCGCGCGCCGCCTGTCCGGCAAGGCGCGAGGCTTCAATCCTGGCCGAGGAGCCCGTCTGAGCGCTCCGAACGGCCTGAACTGCCTGAGCGGAAGCGCTCCCGGCTGCGCTTTGACAGGCCGGCCCGCTTCGTGTTTAGCTCGCGGGGCGCGCGGGCAGGAAGGCTCGCGCCAGACCCCGGGGAGGCGCGCATGGGAAGGAAGGTGCTCCTGGTGGAGGACGAGCCCAATATCGTCGAGGCGATGGGTTTCATCCTGTCGCGCGACGGCTGGAGCGTGGCCAGCCATGCCAATGGCGAAACCGCGATGGACGAGATCCGCCGGGTGGGGCCCGACGTGCTGGTGCTCGATGTGATGCTGCCCGGGCGCTCGGGCTACGAGATCCTGCGCGAGCTGCGCGCCGATGCCGTGCTGGCCGGGCTGCCGGTACTGATGCTGACCGCGCGCGGCCAGGAAAAGGACCGCGCCCTGGCCGAAGAGCTTGGCGCCACCCGTTTCATGACCAAGCCCTTCTCCAACGCCGATCTGCGCAAGGCCGTGAATCATATCGCCGGGGAGGACTGACATGCGCCCCCCCGCCCAGCCGTTGTTCCTGGCCCGGCAATCCTACCGCCGCCGCCGGCTGATCGACGCGCTGCGGCTGGTGCCGGTACTGGGGGGGCTTCTGTTCATGGTGCCGGTACTGGGGGCTTCGGGCCGGGCGGGATCGAGCTTTGGCGGGGCCATCTACCTGTTTTCCTCCTGGGCGCTGCTGATCCTGCTCACCGCGGTCCTGTCGCGCCGGGTGCAGGGATCACCGCCTGACCCTTACGAGCCCCCTGCCCGCTCCGGCGGCTCCGACAGAAGTCCGCCGGACGATAGCGAATAGACAATGGTCAGCTTCAACCTTCTGCTGCTGGTATCGCTCGCCTATGTGGCGGCGCTGTTTGCGGTGGCCTTCTGGGCCGACCGGCGAGCGAGGCAGGGGCGCTCGGCCTGGCTGCGCAGCCCGCTGATCTACACCCTGAGCCTGTCGATCTACTGCACCGCCTGGACCTTTTACGGCGCGGTGGGCTATGCGGCGCGCTCGGGGCTCGAATACCTCACCATCTATCTCGGGCCGACCCTGGTGATGGTCGGCTGGTGGTGGGTGCTGCGCAAGCTGGTGCATGTGGGGCGCGCCCAGCGGGTGACTTCGATCGCTGACCTGCTGTCGTCGCGCTATGGCAAGTCGAACCTGCTGGGAGTCATCGTCACCCTGCTGGCGGTAATCGGCACCACGCCCTATATCGCCCTGCAATTGCAATCGGTTACCCTGTCGTTCTCGGTCTTTGCCGCAGAGTGGCCCGAGGGCTTTCGCCCGCCGGGGCCCGATGCCACCGCCTTCTGGGTGGCGGCGGGGCTGGCGCTTTTCACGATCCTGTTCGGCACCCGCAGCCTCGATGTGAACGAGCGCCATTCGGGCGTGGTCACCGCCATAGCCGTGGAAGCGGTGGTGAAGCTGGTGGCGCTGCTGGCGGTGGGGGTGTTCGTCACCTGGGGCGTGGCCGGCGGGGTGACGGGGATCGCCCGGGCGATCGAGGCCAGCCCGATCGCCACCTGGCAGCTCGATTCGGCGCGCTGGGTGTCGCTGACCTTCCTGTCGGCGGCGGCCTTTCTGACGCTTCCGCGCATGTTCCAGGTGCTGGTGGTGGAAAACGCGGACGAACGCCAGCTGGCCACCGCGGCCTGGGCCTTTCCGCTCTATCTCTTGCTGATGAGCCTGTTCGTCATCCCCATCGCCGTGGCCGGACTCAGGACGCTGCCGGAAGGGGCGAACCCGGACCTGTTCGTGCTGACCCTGCCGCTCTCGGCCGACCGCGAAGGCCTGGCGATGCTCTCCTTTCTCGGCGGGTTTTCCTCGGCCACCTCGATGGTCATCGTCGCCGCCATCGCGCTTTCCACCATGGTGTCGAACAATATCGTCCTGCCGCTCTGGCTCAGGCTCCGGCGCGACCGGCCCGGGGCCTCGCAATCGGGCGACCTGCGCCGGCTGGTGCTCGTGGCCCGGCGCCTGGCGATCGGGGCGATCCTGCTGCTGGGCTACGGCTACTACCGCTTTTCCGGGGGCGGCGCGGCGCTGGCGGCGATCGGGCTGATTTCCTTTACCGGCGTCGCCCAGGTGCTGCCGGCGCTGCTGGGCGGGCTGTTCTGGCGCGGGGCGACGCGCATCGGGGCAGCGGCGGGGCTGCTGGCGGGCTTCGCGGTCTGGGCCTATACGCTCTACCTGCCCAGCCTCGGCGAGGGCGGGCCGATGAGCGCGGCGCTGATGGAACAGGGCCCGCTGGGGCTTGGCTGGCTGCGCCCGCAGGCGCTGTTCGGCATTACCGGGCTCGACCCGGTGGTGCATGCCCTGTTCTGGTCGATGGTGGCCAATACCGGGGCCTTTCTGCTGGCTTCGCTCCTGTCCTTTCCGACCCCGCTCGAGCGCCTGCAATCGGCGCAATTCGTCCATGCGCTGGCGCGCAGTACCGCGGCGCCGGGCTGGATCGGCGGGGCCGGCGGCGCCGAAGACCTGCTGATCCTCGCCCAGCGGATCATGGGGGCGAGCGAGGCGCAGGCGCTGTTCTCGGCCCATGCGGCGCGCCAGGGAAAGCAGGGCTATCTGCCCGATCCCACGGCCGAATTCATCGAGGCGCTGGAGCGCGAACTGGCCGGCTCCGTGGGCGCGGCCACGGCGCATGCGATGATCGGGCAGATCACCGGGGCGGCGGCGGTCTCGGTCGATGACCTGATGGCGGTGGCCGACGAGACCCAGCAGGTGCTCGAATATTCCGCCCGCCTGGAAGCCCAGCAGGCAGAACTCGCCCGCACCGCCCGCCAGCTGGAGGCCGCCAATGCCAAGCTTACCCAGATCTCGGTGCAGAAGGACGCCTTTCTCAGCCAGATCAGCCACGAGTTGCGCACGCCGATGACCTCGATCCGGGCGTTCTCGGAAATCCTCGCCGATACGGGCGAGACGCTGAGCGCCCCCGAACGGCAGAAATACGCCTCCGTCATCCAGGACGAGACCATCCGCCTGACCCGTCTGCTCGACGACCTTCTGGACCTCTCGGTACTGGAAAACGGCCAGGTCAGCATGGATATGCGCGCAGTGCCCCTGAGCGAGGTGCTGGAGCGGGCGCTGACTTCTACCGCTTCCGTGATCGCAGAGGCCGGAGTGGAGACAATCCGTGACCGCACCTCCGAAGACCGCCTGCTGCACACCGACCCGGGCCGCCTTGCCCAGGTCTTTATCAACCTCATCGCCAATGCGGTGAAGTATAACGACTCTCCCAACCCGAAACTGGAAATTCGCATTTCCGAACACCCCGGCTGGCTGCTCGTGGACCTGATCGACAATGGCCCCGGAATCGCCCCCGAAGCGCGGGAAATGATCTTCGAGAAATTCTCCCGCCTGTCCGATCAGGCCGCCGCCGGCAGCGCCGGGCTGGGGCTGGCGATCTGCCGCGAGATCATGGAGCGCCTCGGCGGTTCGGTGGAATATCTGCCGGGCCAGGGCGGGGCCGCCTTCCGGGTACGCCACCCGCTGCGGGAAAACACCGCCTGAGGGCCGGCCGGTTCAACGGATTGTTAACCTTCCTGCGCCATGCTGTTTGCGCGCGGCAATGGCTGAGCGGAGAGGACCGGATGGCGGATGGCAGTGCGAATGCAAGCGTGATGCGGCGCAAGGCCGGGGCAGGATGCCCCGCGCCGGAGATCCCGCGCTTCGATCTGCCGCGGGCGCTGAAACTCGCCTTCGCCCAGGCGGCAGAAGAGGAAATGGGCCTGGTGGCCACCGCCAGCCCTCCGGCCAGAGAGCGCACGACGATCGCGAAAGTCCTGGAGGGCCGGCCCGAGAGCACGCTATACATGCTGCTTGAAGGGCCGGACGAGCGCTTCGGCCTGGCAATCCTCGATGCGGCGAGCCTGGCGGCGCTGATCGAGATACAGACGACCGGCCGCGTGGTGCCCGGCCCGCCGCCCGACCGGGCTCCCACACGCACCGACTCCCTGCTGGTGGAGAGTTTCGTCAATCGCCTGCTGGGCCTGTTTTACGAATTGGCCGCCGAGGGCGAGCTGGAGGAGGCGCCGGCCCTGGCCGGCTTTCGCCAGCTTTACCGGCTCGCCGATGCGCGTGCGGTGGAAATGACACTGCCCGACATCCCCTATGACCTCTTCAGCCTGGAGGCCGAATATGGCGATGGCGCCAGGCAGGGGCAGGTGCTCCTGCTCATGCCGCCGGTCGCCGCCGGGGGAGAGCGGACCCTGAGCGGGGCAGCCTGGCAGGAGCGTTTCGTCGATATCGTGCGGGAGGCACCGGCAGAGGTGGAGGCGATCCTCGCGCACAGGCAGATGCTGCTGCGCGAGGTGGCCGCCCTGCGCCCGGGCGCGCTGATCCGGCTGCCTCTGGAGGTGATCGGCTCGGTAGTGCTGGAGGATCTGAACGGCGTGGCGGTTGCCACCGGGCGGCTGGGCCAGGCGGAAGGATTCCGGGCCATTCGCCTGACGGTTCCGGATGCGCAGGAAGAGGCGAACACACAGGAAGCGGCCTTTGACCTGCCGCAAACCGGAGCGGAAGGAGAGCAGCCGGGCAGCCTGCCGGACCCGGCAGCGGAGCCTGGCTCTGCCGCGGCGGCGAGCGGACTGGCCGATCTGCCCGGGATGCCGCCGGACCTGCCGGACCTGCCGGACTTGTCAACCCAGGCCGGGCCTGAGGATGGCGCTGGCGCGCCGGGCATGCCCGATCCGGCAGAGCCGGCAGGTCCGGACACGCCAGGCCAGGCCGGCACGGATCTGCCGCCCCTGGGCGGCGGCGGCACACCGGGCGAGCTTCCCGATCTCGGGACGATGGGGGAGACCGCACCCGGTGGATTGCCCGATCTCGGAGAGCTTCCGGATCTGTCCAGCCTGTAGGGCGCGGAGCTCAGAACGAGGACTGCGCGCCGTATTCTTCCCGTCTCAGGGTCATGTCATCAAGCAGACCGAACGGATCCCAGGCATTGGGCATCTGCGTGCACAGGCTGCGATAGTTCTTCCAGCCGTCCACCAGCTCCTTCAGCGTGTGGTCCCTAGCGCAGTTTTCGCGCACCGCACGGTGGGTTTCGACCCGCGCCTCCTCGAAGGCGTCGAACAGCGTCCTGTTATCCGGCTCGGCCAGGGTCTGCGAAAAGACCTTGGTGAACATCGCCTCGGTCTCGTCCGGAGTGAAATTGGCGATCTGCTCCTCGAAGGCCGAGAAGATCACCGCCTCGCGTCCGCCCCAGTCGTCACCGCGCCCGCCGATGCCATTGCGCACGTTGTTGATGTAATCGCCGAGCGCCGCATCCGCATGGCAGGCTTCGATGATGGTGACGATCTCCTTCGCCATCACCTGATCGACCAGGTCGCGAAATGCCCGCGCCGCCATCCAGTCGCCGCGAGCGGTGGCCTGTTCGGGATCGGCGGGGCGCTCGACCGTGTACCAGGCGAAGATCTCGTCCTCGACCTCGTAACCCTTGTACATGCCCTCGATCTTGCCGCCATGGGTATTGACATAGAGTATCACCGTATCATCCGGCCCGGCGCGCCTGGCCAGGTCGGCAAGCGCGGCGGAAACCCCGGTGCCGGTCGCCTGCTCGTTGAGCAGGGTGATCACCCGCTCCTGCGGCAGGTCGAAAGCCGCCCTCATGCCGGAAACGATCAGGTCGATATCCTTTTCGCAGGCTCCGTTGAGTTTGGCATTCTGCTCGGGATCGCCCTTGGTGTCCTTCCAGGGGGGGCAGGCGGCGGCGGCGAAAAGCCAGGTCTCTGCCGCAACCGGAGCCGCCAGCAGGAAGAGCGCCGGCAGCAGAGGGGTGAGTGGCCTGAAAAGTCGCATTCTGATGTCCTGTGATATCTGAAAGGAATGCCCCGGCGGCACGGATGCGCCGCCGGGGAGCCCGGAGCCGGGTTAGTTGCCGCTGTCGGATCCGGAATCGCCGGAATCGGTGCCGGAGGCGGCATTGGAGGCGGCCTTGAGGGCTTCGTCCACCTCGCCGCCCGCCGCCTCGCAGTCGTCAACCGACTTGGCCAGCAGCATCACGTCCTCGGAGAAGGTGCAGTGGACGGCCACCAGCGCCGGGCCGGCGGGCCGCGCGGGCATCACGGCCACGGGAGGCTTGGCCACCAGCACCGGCACCCCGCTCCTGACTGCGGTGGGCAGGTCGAAATTGCCGGAGCAGTTGAACAGGCAGTCGATATTCCAGCCCGAACCGTTGACCGGACCGAAGATCGACCAGCCCGAACCGTTGACCGGGCCGAAGATCGACCAGCCGCCGATATCGTTGACACCGTCGTGATTGATGTCCCAGCCCGAACCGTGGACGGGACCGAAGATCGACCAGCCCGAACCGTGGACCGGGCCGAAGATCGACCAGCCGCCGATATCGTTGACACCGTCGTGATTGATGTCCCAGCCCGAACCGTGGACGGGACCGAAGATCGACCAGCCCGAACCGTGGACCGGGCCGAAGATCGACCAGCCGCCGATATCGTTGACACCGTCGTGATTGATGTCCCAGCCCGAACCGTGGACGGGACCGAAGATCGACCAGCCCGAGCCGACCCCCGGGCCGCCATAGACATCCGCTCCGGCCGCGCCGGCCAGGCCAAGCACGGCAACCGTCGCCAACAGAATCCTCCCGGGTTTGGTCCGATACATTTTTCCGTTCCTCACTAGCTTTCTTTCCATTTGATCCAGATGTGTTCCGGCCATGCGCATCGGGGCGCGGGCAGCGCTGTCGGCGCCAGTCGCCCCGGCTTGCCCGGACACTTGGGACCCTATAACAAGGCAGCCCCCTGAAATGTGGCGGAAAAATGGCGACTGCCGGATTTGGAGCCAGTGACGCCGGTTTGGTGCGAGTAACGCCGAGGCGATGCCTTCCCGGAAAGCCGACGCGGGCGGCGGGGCGCATTCCGACCGGGTTTCAGCGCCGGCCGGCCAGGAGCGTACGCAGTTCGGCGACCTTCTTGCGGCTGACCGGGTATTCCCGCCCTTTCGGGTCGAGCAGCTTCGGGTTGCCGTTGCGGAATACCAGATCCTGCATCTGCGACCTGCTCATCCAGATCGAACGGTGAATCCGCATCCCCGTATCCGGGGGCAGTTTTTCCTCGGCTTCGCGAAGGCTCATGCGCAGCAGGGTATCGCCGCAATCGGTCACCACCCGCACATACTGGTTCTGCGCCTCGAGGCGGTGTATCGGGGCGCGCTTTTCGGGCGGCAGGTGGGCTTCGAGGGTGCTTTCCGGCAGGCGTACCGGCCGCCAGATCGGCAGGAGTTCGGGGCGCGTGGACAGGCGCGCGCGGGTCTGCTCCTCGAAGAAAAACATCACCAGCGGCACCGCGATGGCGATCATCACCACCGCGGTCAGCCAGTAGCCGAGCGCGCCGGTGCGCTCGGAGCCGGGGAAAAGCACCTTGAAGGCGATCGTGTCCGCTCCGGCCAGCAGCGAGTAGAACGCGATATTGGACCAGACGAAGGGAATGTTGCGCGCCAGCGTCGCCCGCAGGAGGACAGGCAGGAACAGGTAGCCGACAAGGCAGAAGAAGAAGGCCCCGGCGGCATTGAACAGAGCGCGCCAGGGCAGGGAAACCGCCTGCATCCTGTCGCCCGGGGCCATGACGCTGGTGAAAAGCCATATCGCGATCAGCAGGGACAGACAAATCCTGCTGAGATAGACGTCGCGCACGAATTTCCGGATCTCGGCAGTGGACACAAGCGATTCACGCAGCGCCGCGATTCCCGTATGCATGCTGGCTTCCCTGTTCCGCTCACGGGGATTTGACCAGAACATCGGGGAAATTCAAGGGGTTTGATGTTCGGACGGAGGAAACCCGAGCGATCGGGCATCGGTCCGGCCGCCGGATGAGGCGCCGGACGGGACACCATGAGGCGCGGGCGGCGGCTGCTACTCTTCCTGCGCCTCGGCGCGGCTCTTGCCGGCCACGTCCCGGGCGAGCGTTGCGGCCATGAAGGCATCGAGGTCGCCATCGAGCACGCCCTGGGTGTCCGAGGTCTCGTGGCCCGTGCGCAGGTCCTTCACCATCTGGTAGGGGTGCAGCACATAGGAGCGGATCTGGTTGCCCCAGCCCGCCTCGCCCTTGGCCGCATGTGCCTCGTTGATCTCGGCATTGCGCCGGTCGAGCTCCAGCTGGTAGAGGCGCGATTTCAGCGCCTTCATGGCGATGTCGCGGTTCTGGTGCTGGGATTTCTCCGAGCTTGTCACCACGATCCCGGTGGGCAGGTGGGTGATTCGCACCGCCGAATCGGTGGTGTTCACATGCTGGCCGCCCGCGCCCGAGGCGCGGAAGGTGTCGATGCGGATGTCGGAGGGCTTGATCTCGATCTCGATATTGTCGTCCACCACCGGATAAACCCAGACCGAACTGAAAGAGGTGTGCCGTTTGGCCGCCGAGTCAAACGGCGAGATGCGCACCAGCCGGTGCACGCCGCTTTCGCTCTTGAGCCAGCCATAGGCATTGTGGCCCGAGATCTTGTAGGCCGCCGACTTGATCCCGGCCTCCTCGCCCGGGCTCTCGCTCAGAAGCTCCACCTTGTAGCCGTGGGCCTCGGCCCAGCGCACATACATGCGCGCGAGCATCGCCGCCCAGTCGCAGCTTTCGGTGCCCCCCGCCCCGGCATTGATCTCGAGAAAGGTATCGTTGGCATCCGCCTCGCCATTGAGCAGCGCCTTGAGCTCGGCCTGGGCGGCACGCTCGCGCAGTTCGGCCAGCGCCGCTTCGGCCTCGGCGACCATCTCCTCGTCGCCCTCGGCCTCGGCCAGTTCGATCATCTCGACCTGATCCTTCAGCTCGGCCTCCATGGCCCGGTATTCCTCCACCGCGTCGCTCAGCGCCTGGCGCTCGCGCATCAGCTTCTGGGCGCGCGCCGGGTCGTTCCAGAGATCCGGGTCCTCGGTAAGGGCGTTGAATTCCTCGAGCCGGTGGTCGGCGGTCTCCATGCCGATGCGCTGGGCGAGCAGCGCCAGCGACGCCTCGATGGCTTCCGCGTTTTTCTGAGCCTCTGCCCGCATCCTTCAATCCCCGTGCCTTTGCCTGCTGTCTGCCCGCGCAAGCTGCCAATACCAACCCGCGGCGCCGACGACAAGCCGGGAGGCGGAGAGCGGGGCCGGGAACGAACCGCTCGTCTGCCGCCAGCCGCCCGCGCCGCCAGCCCGCTTGCGCCGCGCGCACCGATCCCCTAGCCTGCCAGCGGCATGACATGAAAAGACACGCCAAGGGAGGAAAGAAAGACAATGCTGAAAACCAAACTGATCGGCGCGCTCGGCGCGGCCCTCATCGCGCTCGCCCCCATGGGGGCCATGGCCAAGACCGTGATCCGGGTGACGCTGCAACTGCCCGAGAGCCATTCACTGGGTCAGAACTGGCTCGCCTTCAAGCGGATCGTCGAGGAGAATTCCGGCGGCGAGCTGGAAGTGCAGCTGTTTCCCTCGGCCCAGCTCTACAAGGACAAGCAGGTGCCCGAAGCGGTCGGCTCCGGTGCGATCGAGGCGGGCTCGGCCTTTCTCGGCCGCTTCGCCGGCTCGGTCCCGGCGGTCGAGGTGGTGAACCTGCCCTTCTTCTTCCGTGATGAAGCGCATCTGCGCGCCGCCGTCAGCACCGGCTCGCCGATGCGCGAGATCCTCGATCGGGCGGTGCTCGAGGAGACCGGCGCGCGGGTGCTGTGGTGGCAGGCCTTCGGGCGCAATGTCTATCTCAACAACGGCGAGCCGATCCGCCTGCCCGAGGACCTCAACGGCAAGAAGGTGCGCACCTACGGCAAGATCCTCGGCTGGACGGTCGAGGCGCTGGGCGGCGCGCCGACGCTGATGTCGGGCTCCAAGCAGTTCCTCGCCTATCAGCAGGGCGCGGTCGATGTGGGCATGACCGGCACTTCGGCGGTCGAGAGCCGCAAGCTCTACGAGGTGATGGAGAACATGACCCTGAGCTATGACAGCGCGATCGAGTTCGTGGCGATCATCAATGACGATTTCTTCAATTCGCTCAGCCCCGAGCAGCAGAAGATCATCACCGATGCCGCGGCCGTGGTCGAGCAGCAGCTGCGCGACGAGGTATATTCGGGCGAAGACGCGATCGTGGACGGGCTGCGCGACAAGATGAACGTGATCGAGCTCACCGAAGAGGAGCGCGCCCGGTGGGTCGAGGCGACGCAATCGGTGATCGACCGCTTCCGCGAAGAGGTCGGGCCGATGGCCGATGAGGTCATCGCCGCCGCGCAAGGGCTCTGAGGCATTTGCGATAGCGGGCCGGGAGCGCGGCCCAGGCGCCCCGGCCCGTCCGTTTCAGGCGGCCCGGCACAGGGGAGAATCCGGGCTGAACGGAGGGAGACATGAGCCGCATCATCACCATCATCGACGCGCTCAGCGAATTTTCCGGGAGGCTGGCGGCCTGGGCCTTTGTCCTGGTGGGCTTCTTCATCACCTACGAGGTGTTCATGCGCTATGTCTTCATCCGCCCGACCGTCTGGGTCGATGAAGTCTCGCGCATCACCCAGATCTGGGCCGCCTATCTGGCGGCGGGGCTGGCGCTCAGGCACCGGGAGATGATCGTGATCGACGTGGCCTTTCGCAAGCAGGGGACGCTCGCACGCCGGCTGGTGGAGAGCTTCGGCCTGGTGCTGATCGCCGGCTTCTGCGCCGTGACCGTGCATTTCGGGCTGCAGATATGGTGGGCATCGACCGTGCGCGGCCACACGACCGACACCTATCTGGCGCTGCCGAAATGGCTTACCCAGGCCTCGATCTGGGTCGGATTCGGGCTTCTGGGGCTTCAGGCGCTGGCGGAAATCGTCAAGCTCTGGCGCCCCGGGAGCGATGCGAAGGGCGATACGGGCAAGGAGGCGCCGGACACGCCCGGCGAGGGAGGCGCGCCATGACCGCGCTGCTGATCCTCGCCGCCCTGCTCGCGCTGATGCTGCTCAGGGTGCCGATCGCCTTTGCGCTAGGCGCGCTCGGCGTGGCGCTGCTGTGGCTCTACCCGCTGCCGCTCAATGCGATCCCGCAGCGCCTTTACGGCACCATGGACAGTTTCGAACTGCTGGCGGTGCCGATGTTCCTCCTGATGTCCAACGTGCTGCTCAAGGGCGGCATCGGCCGCGATCTCTTTGCCGCGGTGCAGAGCTGGGTCGGCCACTGGCCCGGCGGGCTGGGGATCGCCACGATCCTGTCCTGCGGACTGTTTTCGGCGGTGAGCGGCTCTTCGGTGGCCACCGCCGCCACCATCGGCACCGTGGCGATCCCGGAGATGACCGCGCGCGGCTACAACCGCCCCTTCGTGCTCGGACTGCTGGCCGCCGGCGGTACGCTTGGCATCCTGATCCCGCCCTCGATCCCGCTGATCCTCTACGGGATCGTCACCGAAAATTCGATCCCGACCCTGTTCATGGCCGGGATCGGACCGGGGCTGTTCCTGCTTGCGGCCTTCATCCTCTATGCCATCGCCTGGGCGCGCCTCGGCCCAGATTACCAGCCATGCGCGCGGGCAAGCTGGGCCGAACGGCGCCGGTCCACGCTCAGGGCGGCACCGACCGTCCTGCTGGCGGCGGGCATCATCGGCTCGATCTATCTGGGGGTGGCGACGCCTTCGGAGAGCGCGGGGATCGGCTTCGTGCTGGCGCTGGCCATTACCGGCGCCATGGGCAGGCTCAGCCGCCGGAAGCTGGTCGAGGCGGTCCATGACGCGATGAAGACCACCACCGTGGTGTTCCTGATCATCGCCGGAGCCAAGGTCTTTTCCTACGCCATAACCCTCTACCGGATCCCGCAGGACATCTCGGCGACGCTCTCGGCAGGTATCAGCGAGCCGGGGCTGTTCATCCTCGCGGTGGGGCTGGTGTTGCTGTTCATCGGGTTCTTCCTCGAAAGCCTGTCGATGCTGCTGATCATGGTGCCGGTGCTCTATCCGTCGCTCGAAAGCATGGGGATCGACCCGATCTGGTTCGGCATCTTCTTCGTGGTGCTGATCGAGACCGCGCTGATCACGCCGCCGGTGGGGATGAACCTCTTCATCATCCAGGGGGTGGGCAAGGCGCGCCTGTCGGAAGTGGTGCGCGGGGCCTGGCCCTTTGCGCTGATCATGCTGGCGACCACCGTGGCGCTGTGGTTCTGGCCGGCGATTGCGCTTTACATCCCCTACAGGCTGTAGGCGGGCGGACAGGCCGCGCCGCCTGCCGGACCGCCACACGGGAAAACCGAGAAGCTCATGTCACCCGCCCCGCCCC
>JALTZY010000166.1 GCA_027045905.1 Paracoccaceae bacterium | reverse complement strand
GGGGGAGACGGGGGAGGCAGGGGAGAGGCCGTATTCGGCCCCGCCCGTTCTGTCCGGGCGGGAGCGGGAGATTTGAGGCCTCCGGCGGGAGTATTTGGCGAAAGATGAAAGGGGCAGGCCGGCGCGGCTTGGGCGGTCCGGTTTCTTCTGCCCCGCGCCTCAGCGGATGGAGGCGATGTCGGCCCGCGAAAGCCCGATATCGTCCAGCTCCCGGTCGCTCAGGCGCATCAGCGCGTTGCGGGTGCGCCAGGATTCGTTCCAGGCGGAAAGGAAGGCGATAACCCGGTAGACCGCGCGCGAAATCGCGTCGGAGAAACCATGGCCAAGCGCCGAGCGGAAAGTGTCGTTGAGTACAGCCATTGCTTCGTCCTCTGTTGCTGTGGGCGGGTGCGCCCTGCATCCGCTGCGCATGTAGGGGGCGGCGAGCGGCGGACAAGCGCAATGACTGCATGGCGAACATGCGTTTTGCGCATGGGTCTGGACGTGGGTAATATATTGTTAGTAAAGGGGTATTTCTGTCAGGAAAGGGTCTTTTTCCGGTTGCGGATGGTCGCATCCGTGCCGCGCGCCGGGCTGCCTGCGTCAGGGCATGGGTAGGGGCGGGGCGATTTCTTCTGGTGGATGTTCGCCTTTCGTGCTAGTGCTGCGGCAAAAGCGGCGGAGTGGGCAGGCAGATGCGGATATTGGGGATCGACCCGGGGCTGAGGAACATGGGCTGGGGGGTGATCGAGGCCGAGGGCGGGCGTGTCGGCCACCTGGCCAATGGCGTGATCCGGAGCGGCGCGGGCGATCTGGGCGCGCGGCTGGCGGCGCTGTTCGAGGGGCTGGGGGCGGTGCTCGAGGCATGGCGACCCGATCAGGCGGCGATCGAGCAGACCTTTGTCAACAAGGACGGCGCCGGCACGCTCAAGCTCGGCCAGGCGCGCGGGGTGGCGCTTCTGGCGCTGGCGCGCGCGGGGCTGGAGGTGGGCGAATACGCGCCCAATACGGTCAAGAAATGCGTGGTCGGCGTGGGGCACGCGGACAAGGCGCAGGTGGCCTACATGGTCTCGCTGCAGCTGCCGGGGGCTAGGCTCGCCGGGCCGGACGCCACCGATGCGCTGGCCATTGCGCTCACGCATGCGCATCTGGGCCAGGCCTCCGGGCGGCTGGCGGCGGCGCTGGCCGGGGCGGGCGGTGCCGGAAAGCGGGGCGCGGCATGATCGGGCGCATCTCCGGGCGACTCGTCTATCGCGCCGAGGATCATGTGCTGGTGGATGTGCAGGGGGTCGGCTATCTGGTCTATCTGACGAGCCGCGCCATGGCCGGCCTGCCCGAACCCGGCGCGGCGGTCTCCTTTTATACCGACCTGCTGGTGCGCGAGGACAATCTGCAGCTGTTCGGTTTCACGAGCCTTCTGGAAAAGGAATGGCACCGCCTGCTGATCGGCGTGCAGGGAATCGGTGCCAAGGCCTCGCTGGCGATCCTCGGCACGCTGGGGGCCGAAGGGCTGAGCCAGGCGATCAATCTGGGCGATGCCAATGCGGTCAAGGCGGCAAAAGGCGTGGGTCCCAAGACCGCCCAGCGCATCGTCAACGAGCTCAGGGACAAGGCCCCGGCGCTGATGGCCATGGGCGGCATTGCGGCGCCGGAGGCCGGGGCAGGGCAGGGCGCGGGGGCGCCAGCGCCCGCGCCCCCGGTCGATGACGCAGTCATCGAAAAACCTGCGGCGCCAGCCGCCCCCACCGCCGGTGGCGCGGCCCAGAGCGAGGCCCTTTCCGCGCTTGCCAATCTCGGCTATGCCCCGCCCGAAGCCGTCCGCGCCGTGGCCGAGGCCGCGCGCGATGCGCCCGGCGCCGACACCCCCGCCCTGATTCGCGCGGCCCTGCGGCTGCTGGCACCCAAAGGCTAGGCCATGGACGAACCGGACCCCACCCTGCGCCCCGAGCGCCGTCCCGAAGACGCCGACCGCGCCCTGCGCCCGGAGCGGCTCCACGACTTCATCGGCCAGGCCGAGGCCCGGGCCAATCTCGCCGTGTTCATCGAGAGCGCCCGCCGGCGCGGCCAGGCCATGGACCACGCGCTGTTTCACGGCCCCCCGGGGCTCGGCAAGACCACGCTCGCGCAGATCATTGCTCGCGAACTGGGGGTGAATTTTCGCATGACCTCCGGCCCGGTGCTGGCGCGCGCGGGCGACCTCGCCGCGATCCTGACCAATCTCGAGAAGAACGACGTGCTGTTCATCGACGAGATCCACCGCCTCAACCCGGTGGTCGAGGAGGTGCTTTATCCGGCGATGGAGGATTTCGAGCTTGACCTGGTGATCGGCGAAGGCCCGGCGGCGCGCACGGTGCGCATCGAGCTTGCGCCGTTCACGCTGGTGGGCGCGACCACCCGGCTGGGTCTGCTGACCACACCGCTCAGGGACCGTTTCGGCATCCCGGTGCGGCTGCAGTTTTACAGTGAGGAGGAACTGCACGAGATCGTCACCCGCAACGCGGCCAAGCTCGGCGTGACCTGCGAGCCCGCAGGCGCGCGCGAGATCGCCCGGCGCGCCCGCGGCACCCCGCGCATTGCCGGCAGGCTTCTCAGGCGGGTGGTGGATTTCGCCCTGGTCGAGGGCGACGGGCGGATCACCCGCGAGATCGCCGACAGGGCCCTGACCCGGCTCGGGGTGGACAAGCTGGGGCTCGACGGTGCCGACCGGCGCTATCTCAGCCTGATCGCCGAGCACTACCAGGGCGGCCCGGTGGGGATCGAGACCCTCGCCGCCGCCCTTTCCGAGGCGCGCGACGGGCTCGAAGAGGTGGTCGAGCCCTATCTCCTGCAACAGGGGCTGGTGCAGCGCACCCCGCGCGGGCGCATGCTGGGTATGCGGGCCTGGGTGCATCTGGGGCTGACGCCGCCGCCCGCACCGGACGGGCCGGGGCAGGGGAATCTGTTCGAAGAGTGAGTCCGGTGCCGGCCTGCAAGGCCCCGGCCGCCTGCCGGCCCGGGGGCTACCACTTCCCCGAAGCGCCGCCGCCAGAGGAAGAGCCGCCGCTGAATTTGCCTTTTTCCTCATCCTTGGGCGTATCCGGGTCGGCGAGCCTGGCGATGGCAAAGCTGGTGGTGGTCACATGGCCGCAATGGGGGCAGGTGGTGACGATCTCGCCCCGGCCCTCGTGCTCACGGGTGGCGGGCTTGACGATTCTGCGCTCGCTGTTCAGGCCGCGCTGGCCGCAGGATTCGCAGCGCGCCAGGGCATTGCGCAGCCGCCGTCCGAAGATGCCCCATCCCAGCCCCAGCGTCAGCAGCAGGCCGAGGCCCCATTTCAGCGGGCTGAAGCCTCCCGCGTCTTCTCCGGCATCTTTCCCGACGCCTTCCCCGGCCGCCTCTCGTGCCGCCCCGCCGCTGTCTCCGCTCCCGGCCGTGGCCGCCGCCGCTGCGGGCGGGGCGTAGCCGGCAATCCGGCGCATGATCGCATCGGCCCCCTTGACGATCCCCTGGCTGTAGCGCCCCTCCCGGAAGGCAGGCACCAGGATGGTATCGACGATCTCGGCGGCGATGGCATTGTAGCTCGCATCGTGCCCGGCGCCCAGTTCGATGCTCATCTCGCGACTGTCGCGCAGGACCAGCAGCAGGATGCCGTCGTTCTTTTCCGGATTGCCGATGCCCCAGGCGTTGAACAGGCCGATGGAGAAATCCTCGTAGCTGCCCGCGCTCTGGAAGGGCGCGCGGTCGGGCAGGGTGAGGATGGTGAATTCCACCCCCCGCGCCTCGCGCAGAGCGCCGAGCCAGCGGCGCAGGGTGGCCTCGTCCGCAGGCGTGATCAGGCCGGCATCATCGGTGACATAGGCATCCTTCTGCTCCGGCCAGGACCGGGCCGTGGCTGAGCCGGGCAGGAACAGGACGGGCAGGGACAGAAGCAGCGCAAAGAGGCCGGGAAGAAGGAGGAAATGTTTTGCCAAAGGTTTCATGAAAGATCTCCTGATAGTTCGGAAAGGACTTCGGCGACCGCCATCACGTCTTCGCGCCGGCAGTCGAACTGCCCCACCTGCACGCGGATCACGAAGGCGCCCTGGTGGCGGGTCTGGGTGAGGTAGATGCGCCCGTCGCGGTTGACCCGATCGAGCAGCCGCTCGGTGGTGGCGTCATCGCCAAGGCGGAAGGTAAAGAGCGACAGGATCGGCTCGCTGGCAATGGTAAAGCCGGGAAGCGCGCGGATCGCCTCGCAGGCTTCGCGCGCCCAGGCCACATGGTTGCGAATGCGCGCGCGCAGGCCGCTGAGCCCCTCGGCGCGCAAGAGGAACCACAGCTTCAGCGCCCGGAAACGGCGGCCGAGCGGCAGGGTCCATTCGTTGTAATTCACCACTTCGCCCGCGCCCTGGGTCTGCAGATAGTCGGGCCTCAGCCCCATCGTGGCGATCTGCGGGCCCGGATCGCGCAAAAACTGCACCGAGCAGTCGAACTGCGCGCCGAGCCATTTATGCGGGTTGAACACGATGCTGTCGGCCCCCTCGATGCCCCGCCAGAGGGCACGAAATTCCTCGCAGATCATCGCCGAGCCGGCCCAGGCCGCATCCACATGCACCGGCAGGTCGTGAGATTTGGCCACCTCGATGCAGGGGCCAAGGTCATCGCAGGTGCCGATCCCCGTGCCGCCGGTGACGAGGATCACCCCGGCCGGGCGCATCCCGGCGGCAAGATCGGCACGGATCGCCGCATCCAGCGCGCCCGGATCCATGGAAAACAGCCGGTCGCCGGGGCGGGTCGGGATCTTCACGAGATTGTCCTGCCCGATCCCGGAAAGGCGTGCCGCCTTGTCCACGCTCGAATGGTTCTGGGCCGAGGCATAAAGGCGCAGGCGCGGCGCGCCCGAGAGCCCCGCGCCGAGCCCGGCAAAGCCCAGCGCGCGCTCGCGCATGGTCGCCACCGCGCTGAACGTGGCGGTGGTGGCGCTGTCATGGATGGTGCCGGTGAAGCCCTCGGGCAGGCCCAGCGCATCCCGCAGCCAGCCCACCACCAGCGCTTCCATCTCGTTTGCCGCGGGCGCGGTCTCCCACAGCATTGCCTGGCCCGCCATGGCATTGGCGAGCTGCTCGGCCAGCATCGAGGCAGGCGCCGCATTGGCCGGGAAATAGGCAAAGAAGCGCGGGTGCTGCCAATGGGTCATGGCATCGGGGACAAGGCGGGTGAAATCGTCGAAAATGGCCTCGATCTGCTCCGGCTCCTCGGGCACAGGGGATTGAATCCGCTTGAGAAAATCCCCCGGCGCCAGGTCCGGGCGCACGCGCCGCTCCCGCAGGGTCGCGTGATAGTCCCGCGCCCAGTCGGCGGCGCGCTTCGACCACTCGTTCAGTTCGTCATGATCCATGCGCCCACTAGGCCACGGGCGCGGCCAGGATGCAAGCTCGCGCGCGCCTCAGGCCTGCTCCAGCGCGGTGATGATCGGCGAGAAATCGGCGGCCTTCAGCGAGGCCCCGCCCACCAGCGCCCCGTCCACATTGGGCACGGAAAAGATCGCACCGGCATTGTCGGGCTTGACCGAACCGCCATAAAGCAGGCGCACCGAGCGGCCCACCCCGGCGCCGAAGCGGCGCTCGAGCCGGGCACGGATGAAGTCATGCACCTCGCCGATCTGCTCGAGCGTCGCCACCTTGCCGGTGCCGATCGCCCAGACTGGCTCATAGGCCACCACCAGATTTTCACCGGTCACCAGATCCGGGATCGAGCCCGCGAGCTGCCCGCCGATGATGTCGAGCGTATTGGCCGCCTCGCGCTCCTCGAGGCTCTCGCCCACGCAGATGATCGCACGAAGCCCGGCCGCAATCGCCGCCCGGGCCTTTTCGCGCACATCGGTATCGCTCTCGCCATGATCGGCGCGCCGCTCGCTATGGCCGAGGATCACGTAAGTGGCGCCCGCATCCTTCAGCATTGCCGCCGAGATGTCGCCGGTATGCGCGCCATGCTCCTTCGAGGCACAATCCTGGCCGCCTATGGCGATACTGCCGCTGATCCGCGACATCCGCTCCAGAAGCGTCGCCGGCGGGCAAAGCAGAATGTCAACGCTGCTCTCGCCATGGGCCGCCGCCAGCGCCTCGACCTCGCCGAGATCAGCGCCCAGCCCGTTCATCTTCCAGTTTCCCGCCGCAAGTCTCTTTCGCATCTGGCCTCCTCCATCCTGTTCCGGCCCTGATAACGCAAAACGCCCCGCAGCGGGAATAGGTCAGGACAGCGCAGCCAGCGCGCGCCGGGCCCAGTCGCAGGCAAGCTCGGGCTCGTCCAGCGCCTCCTCGGGCAGGGTCCAGTAATGCATGGAGCGGCCATCGGCCATGCGGAACTTGCGCGCCCCGGCCGCTTCCATCTCGGCGGCAAAGTCGCCGCTTGCCTTCAGATACACCTCGCCCGCGCGTGACAGGATCGCAAATATCTGCCCGTCACAATAGATCGACAGCCCGCCCATCATCCTGCGACAGCTGAGCCCGCCCAGGCCCTCGAACAGCTCCAGCGCCCGGGCAATATCGCTGTCGGAGACGCTCACCCCTCGCCCATCAGGCTCTCGTCGAACTTGATCGATTCGCCGCAGCCGCAAGCCTCGGTCACGTTGGGGTTGTTGAACTTGAACCCGCTTTCCAGCAGCGAGGTCTCATAATCGATCTCGGTGCCAAACAGGAACATCTGCGCCATCGGCGCGATCATCACCCGCGCGGCCCCCTGCTCCACCACCTCGTCGAGCGGGTCCACCTCCTCGACGAATTCCATCGTGTATTCCATCCCCGCGCAGCCGCCCTTTTTCACGCCAATGCGCAGGCCCTGATGCCCGCCCTTTTCCATCAGCCGGGCGATCTGCGCGGCCGCGCGTTCGGTCAGCGTCACCGCCTGCTTGCCGGGAGTTCCAGACATCCTGCTCTCCTCACGAATCTCCCCCTTTCATCTTTCGCCAAATACTCCGGGGGCGTGGGGGCAGCGCCCCCACATGGGTGTCGCGCTCGCAAGCCTACATGAAGCCCAGTTCGAGACGCGCCTCGTCCGACATCATCTCCATGCCCCATTGCGGCTCCCAGACCAGGTTCACATCCACCTGGCGCACGCCTTCGAGCGGGGCCACCGCATCGGCCACCCAGCCGGGCATGTCGCCGGCCACCGGGCAGCCCGGCGCGGTCAGGGTCATGTCGATCCGCACCGCGCCGTCATCGGAAATGTCGATCGTGTAAACCAGGCCGAGATCGTAGATATTGACCGGGATTTCCGGGTCATAGACGCTGCGGCAGGCCTCGACGACCTTTTCGTAAAGCGGGTGGTCGGTGGTGGAAGGGCGGATCAGCGGCGCGCCTTCCAGCCTGGCTCCGGTTTCGGTGTTCATCGCGCGTCCCTCTGGTGCTGCGTTTGCGGGGTTTCGTTCGGGGCTCCGTATTCCTGAGCAATCATATAAGGATTATCCGCCCCCAGGTCCAGAGGCAGGAGGTCGCGGCCGAGGGTGATTCCCGCGCAAGATCGCGGATGCCCGAGAAGAGGCGCGAAGGGGAAGGGTATCGGAAGAGGAGGCGGAGAGGTCGCTTTCCGGCTTGTATCAACGGCCGATGACGGGTTCTCCGAGGGCAATTGGAGGGCAATTACATGAAGACAGACATGCTTCTGCTCGCCACGGCGAGCGCGCTCCTGCTTGCTGGCTGCATTCCCGGCAAAGGAGAGCCGCGCCCGCCGGGCAGGCCCGACCCGGCAGCCCGAGCCGAATGCGAGGCGCGGGCGGCGAATATGCCCGGGGCGGGCTGCTGAGCAGATTCCTCTGCTTTCGCCGGCCGGGGATGCGGGCAAGTCCTGTGCGCGCCCAGGCGATTGCGAGGGGATATGCTATGTCGACAGCCGCCAATGCTCGCCTGTGAGCCCGGTATTCGGCTGCATTTCCATGCTGGATGCGGATGGCCGGCGAGTGGTAATCTGCATTGACTGAGGAGCGGGGCGCATGGGCGAGACGGTTGTAACGGACGAGACGGTTGTAACGGACGAGGCGGGCATGACGGGCGAGGCGGGCATGACGGGCGAGAGGGGCCGCGTCGCGGCGATCATCGGCGGCGGCGCGGTCGGCAGCGGCTGGGCGGCGCGCTTTCTGCTCATGGGCTGGGAGGCGCGCTTTTTCGACCCTGCGCCGGAGGCCGCAGGAAGGCTCGCCGCCACGCTCGAAAATGCCCGCCGCGCTCTGCCGGGCCTTCATGCGCGAGCCCTGCCCGCAGAGGGGCGTCTGGTGGTCTGCGCGACGATTTCCGAGGCTGTGTCCGGGGCCGAGTGGATTCAGGAGAGCGTGGCCGAGCGCCTCGAACTCAAGCGCAAGACTTTCCAGAAGATCCAGGAACATTGCGACCCGGCCGCCATCATTGCTTCCTCCAGCTCGGGCTTTGCCGCCCGCCAGATTCAGGGCTGCGCCACGCGGCCCGGGCAGATTCTGGTCGCCCGCCCGTTCGAGCCGGTCAATCTGCTGCCGCTGGCCGAACTGGCCACGAGTGAGAAGAATCCTCCTCACCAGATTGAAAAAGCAGAGGAAATCCTGCGCGAGATCGGCATGTTCCCGCTCCGGGTCAGCGCCGGGGCCGAGGCCGCTGTCGCCGGGCGCCTGTTCGAAGCGGTCTGGCGCGAGGCGCTGTGGCTGGTCCATGAGGGCGCGGCCACCACCGAACAGATCGACGAGGCGCTCCGCATGGGGCCGGGCCTGCTCTGGGCGCAGATGGGGCCGTTCGAGACCTGCCGCATCGCCGCGGGAGAGGCGGGGATGCGTGCCCTTCTCGCCCGGTCCGGCCCCGGGATGCCGGAAGGCCGCCCTCGGCTCATGGACATGCCCGCACTCGACCAGGCGCTGATCGACAGGATCGCCGCCCAGTCCGATGCGCAATCGGGCCATATGAGCATCGGCGAACTGGAGCGGGCGCGCGACGAAAACCTCGTCGCCATCCTGCGCGCGCTCAAGGGGCGGGGGCAGGGAGCGGGCACCCATCTGGCCGCCGTCGATGCCGCCCTGCCCAGGCCCGCGCCCGACATCAGCCGCCCGATCCCCACCGTCAGCCGCGCCGTGCCGCTGGACTGGACCGATTACAACGGCCACATGAACGAAGCGCGCTACCTGCAGGCCTTTGGCGACGCCACCGACCGCTTCATGGAGATCATCGGCTGCGACTCCGCCTATATCGCCTCGGGCGGCTCCTATTTCACCGTCGAAACCCATATCCGCCATGTGGACGAAGTGCGCGCGGGCGCGCGCATCCGCATCGAGACCCTGTGCCTGATGGGCGCGGGCAGGAAGCTGCACCTGTTCCACCGCATGTTCGAGGGCGAGCGCCTGCTGGCCACCGGCGAGCACCTGCTCCTGCATGTGAGTCTCGAAACCCGCCGCTCCTGCCCGCCCGCGCCGCATGTCGTCGCGCGCCTTGAGGAAATCGCCACGGCCCATGCCGCGCTGCCGCGCCCCGAAGGGATCGGGCGCGCGGTAATGGGCGCGCATTCGCAACCCTGACCGGCTTTCCTTGTCCTCTCTCTTCGGGGGCTTCGGGGGGCGTTTCCTTCAGGGGGCGTTCGCTTCGGGCGGGCTGCTCCCTGAAGGCGGTTTGAATGCGCTCCTGGGCATTGAAACTCCTGCGCATTGAAAGGAGAAAAAGGTACGCGCCCCGGTGGAGGCCTTCCCGGCGAAGGGGAAAAGCTGCCGCATCCTTGCGCCCGCCCGGGAAACGGCCCTGCACGGCCGCTCGCGCGGGACGAGATGGAAAGATAATGGATCCTGGCCTGATCCGCGACGGGGCAGCCCGGGCGGAAGGGAAGGGTTCAGACCTGCCCGCCGGAGATTTCCAGCGCCTGGCCGTTGGTGCTTTCGGCCCCCGGCAGGCAGAGAAACAGCGCCATGGCGGCGACTTCCCCGGGCGCGATCAGCCGGCCGTGGCGGTTCTGGCTGGTCATGCGCTTCAGCGCTTCCTCGGGGCTGTCGCCGGTCTTTTCGGCGATGATCTCCATGTTGCGGCTGACGATGGGCGTGTCTACATAGCCCGGGCAGATCGCGTTGAAGGTAAGCGCGCTGCCCAGATAATCCTCGCTGAGCGTGCGGATGAGGCCGATCATGCCGTGCTTGGAAGCGCTGTAGGCCGCGCCCCCTCTGAGCCCGCGCAGCCCGGCGATGGAGGAGACCGCGATACCGCGCCCCCAGCCCGCCTCCAGCATGTCCGGGAGTGCTGCGCGCAGGGTCAGAAAGGCGCCGTCGAGATTGATCGCCATGGTCCGGCGCCAGAATTCGAGGCTGGTCTTGGGCACCATCCGCCCCTCGGCAATGCCCGCATTGGCCACGCAGATGGTGACCGGCCCGCGCGCCGCCCGCGCCGTGGCAAAGCCCGCCTCCACCGATTCCTCGTCGGCCACATCCATCGGCTGCGCAAACAGCCCCGGCTCCTCGCCCGCCACCGCCTCCAGAACTTCGGCGCGCCGGCCCGTGATCGTCACCTCTGCCCCCGCGCCTGCCAGCGCGCATGCAATCGCCAGCCCGATCCCGGTGCCGCCCCCGGTCACGATCGCGTGTCTGCCAGCGAGTTCCCCCCCCGTCTGTTTCCCCATTGCATCCCCTCCCTTTCAGGGGCAGGGTAGCGCCAGCGCTCGCCGCGACGCAACAGGAGAGCGACATGCTGCGCGAAATCGACATCCCGCCGCTCTGGCTGGCCCTGTTCATCGCCGCGGCCCGGGGGCTCGACCGCCTCGCCCCGGGGCTTGCCACCGGCTGGAACTGGCTGACAGGAGCGGGCTACGCGCTGGTCGCCCTGGGGATCCTGGCGATGGCGCTGGCGCTGGTCGAATTCCTGCGCAACCGCACCACCATCATCCCCCGCCGCGTGCCCACGGCCTTCCTGCAGCGCGGCATCTACCGCTTCAGCCGCAACCCGATCTACCTGGGCGATGCGCTGGTGCTCGCAGGCCTGATCCTCGCCTGGGACGTGCTGCCGGCGCTCATACTGGTGCCGGCCTTCATGTGGCTGATCACCAAACGCTATATCGAGGGCGAAGAGGCCGGACTGGAAGCGAAGTTCGGCGCCGAATTCACCGCCTGGAAGCAGAAGGTTCGCCGCTGGCTCTGAGCCGCCTTTCATCTTTCTCCAAATACTCCCGCCGGCAACCATCATCGCACACAAAAAACGGACTGGATATTTATGCAAGAGGAAGCCGGCAGGCCGGTCTGTCAGGGGCGGTCCCTTCCGGGTCTATTCTCCGGTCGGCAGTTTTTCGGCAAGAATCGCGGCGACGTTTTCCGGCGTGCCGGGGACGGTCGGCAGTCCGGTCGGGATCCAGCCCTTGCCGCGCGGTCCGCCGGCCATGCCTTCGGGCACGTCCACGAGCCCCGGAAAGCCCTGTCCGGCCAGCGCCGAGACCACGAATTGCGAGCGGTTGCCGGTGCGGCAGATCAGGGCGATGGGCTTTTCGGGATTGGCGAGGCGCAGGGCGACCAGTTTCTTCACGAAGTCATCTTCGCGCATGTCCAGCGGGATCGCTCCCTCGCCGATGCCGGTTTCGGCCCATTCCTCGGGGGTGCGGATATCGACCAGCACGATTTCGCCGCTGGCGGCCTGCTCATGGGCTTCGCTGGCAGTGATCTGGTAGAACGGGGCCGTATCCGGGCTCGAGGCCTGCTGCGCCAGTAGCGGCGTGGCGGGGATGGTGGCCAGCACCGCGCCGGCCAATGCCGCGCCGGCTCCGAGCAGCAGCGTCCTGCGCCGGGTCAGCGGATTGCCGGCCACCTGTGGCCGCGAAGTGACGTCTGGTCGCATATCGGGTACTCCAAGTTGATTTCACCGTGAATATGTATATTCGGTTATTCGAATGGAAGCCCCGCGGCCGGGTCTGCGGGCTTCTGTGACGATTTTGCCGCTCACGAATGCATGTGCATGGTCGCAACGGGTGAAACGGGTGACAGGAGGAACGGATTTGAAAGTAGGAACGCCAAAAGAGGTAGCCAAAGGCGAGGCGCGGGTGGCGATGACCCCCGACAGCGCCCGGCTGCTGCAGAAGCTCGGCTATGAATGCCTGATCGAGAGCAAGGCGGGTGCTGCCGCCGGCTTTACCGACGAGGCTTACGAGGAAGCCGGGGTCGAGGTGGTCAAGACCGCCGCCCAGCTCTGGAAGGCCGCCGATATCGTCACCAAGGTGCGCCCGCCCACGGAGACCGAGATGAAGCGGCTGAAGAAGGGCCAGACCCTGATCAGCTTCTTCAACCCGGGGGGGAACAAGGAGGGTCTCGAACTGGTGGCCGAAAAGGGCGCCAACGTGATCGCCATGGAGATGGTGCCGCGCATCAGCCGCGCCCAGAAGATGGACGCGCTCTCCTCGATGGCCAATATCGCCGGCTATCGCGCGGTGATCGAGGCGGCGGAGCATTTCCCGCGCTTCCTCAACGGCCAGATTACCGCCGCGGGCAAGGTGCCGCCGGCCAGGGTGCTGGTGGTGGGCGCGGGCGTGGCCGGTCTTGCCGCGATCGGCACTGCGGTGAGCCTGGGCGCCATCGTCCATGCCTTCGACGTGCGCCCGGAAGTGGCCGAGCAGGTCGAGAGCATGGGCGCCGAATTCGTCTATCTCGATTTCGAGGACGACCAGGACGGCGCCGAGACCGGCGGCTATGCCAAGCCCTCGAGCCCCGAGTTTCTCGCCAAGCAGCTGGAGAAGTTCCGCGAGCTTGCGCCCGACATGGACATCGTCATCACCACCGCGCTCATTCCCAACCGCGAGGCGCCGGAGCTGTGGACCGAGGACATGGTGCAGGCGATGAAGCGCGGCAGCGTGATCGTGGATCTGGCCGCCGAGCGGGGCGGCAACTGCAAGCTGACGGTGAAGGACGAGCTGATCACCACGAAAAACGGGGTGACGATCATCGGCTATACCGATTTTCCGTCGCGCATGGCCAGCCAGGCCTCGACCCTTTATGCCAACAATATCCGCCACATGCTGGCCGATCTTACCCCGGAGAAAGACGGCAAGATCGTCCATGACATGGAAGACGACGTGATCCGCTCCGCGACCGTCGCCTTCGAGGGCGAGATCACCTTCCCGCCGCCGCCGCTGAAAGTGCAGGCGATCGCCTCGAAAAAGCCCGCCAGGGCCGAGGCGCAGGAGCCGAGCCCCGAAGAGCTCAAGGCGCGCGAACTGGCCGAGTTTCGTGCCCAGACGAAGCGTCAGGTGACGCTGCTGGCGGTGGGCGCGGCGCTGCTTCTGGGCGTGGGCGCGGTGGCGCCGGCCAGCTTCATGCAGCATTTCATCGTCTTCGTGCTGGCGGTCTTCGTCGGCTTCCAGGTGATCTGGAATGTCAGCCACGCCCTGCACACGCCGCTGATGGCGGTGACCAATGCGATCTCGTCGATCATCATCCTGGGCGCGCTGTTGCAGATCGGTTCGGGTTCGGGGCTGGTGATCGTGCTGGCGGCGCTCAGCGTGTTCATGGCCGGGATCAACATCTTCGGCGGCTTCCTCGTCACCCGGCGGATGCTCGCCATGTTCCAGAAATCCTGAGGAGGCTGCGGCAATGAGTTACGGTTTCACAACTGCGGCCTATGTGGTGGCCGCTGTCCTGTTCATCCTGGCGCTGGGCGGGCTGAGCAATCAGGAAAAGGCCAAGCGCGCGGTCTGGTACGGCATCGCCGGCATGGCGCTGGCGGTAATCGCCACGCTGATCGGCCCGGGCGCGGGCCTGTGGTGGCTGTCGCTGGTGTTGATCCTCGTGGGCGGGGTCATCGGTCAGTTCGTGGCCATGCGGGTGCAGATGACGGAAATGCCGCAGCTGGTCGCGGCGATGCACTCGCTGGTGGGTCTGGCGGCGGTCTTCGTGGGCTTCAACGCCCATTTCGAACTGGTCCGGGTGCTGGGCCTCGACGAGGCGGCGCGCCAGGGCCTCGAAGGCTTCGCCGCGGTGCTCGCCCACAAGAGCCCGGTGGAGCAGAACATCCTGCGCGTCGAGCTGTTTCTGGGCATCTTCATCGGTGCGGTGACCTTCACCGGCTCGGTGATCGCCTATGGCAAGCTTGCCGGCAAGGTCACCTCGGCCGCCACCAAGCTGCCCGGCGGGCATGGGCTCAATGCCGCCGCCGCGATCCTGTCGCTGATCTGCCTGGGCTGGTACTTCAACAGCGGCGGCCTTCTGCCGCTGATCCTGATGACCCTGGCGGCGCTGTTCATCGGCTATCACCTGATCATGGGCATCGGCGGCGCCGACATGCCGGTGGTGGTGTCGATGCTCAATTCCTACTCGGGCTGGGCGGCGGCGGCGATCGGATTCTCGCTGGGCAATGACCTGCTGATCGTGGTCGGCGCGCTGGTGGGCTCCTCGGGGGCGATCCTGAGCTACATCATGTGCGTGGCGATGAACCGCTCCTTCATTTCGGTGATCCTGGGCGGCTTCGGCGGCGCCTCGGGGCCGGCCATGGAGATCGAGGGCGAGCAGGTCGCCATCGACGCCGACGGCGTGGCCCAGGCGCTGGAAGAGGCCGACGAGATCATCATCGTGCCCGGCTACGGCATGGCGGTAGCCCAGGCCCAGCAGGCGGTGAGCGAGCTCACCAAGCGCCTGCGCGCCAAGGGCAAGAACGTGCGCTTTGCGATCCACCCGGTCGCAGGGCGGCTCCCGGGCCACATGAACGTGCTGCTCGCCGAAGCCAAGGTGCCCTATGACATCGTGCTGGAGATGGACGAGATCAACGAGGACTTCCCGGAAACCGACGTGGTGATCGTGATCGGCTCGAACGACATCGTCAACCCCGCCGCCCAGGAAGACCCGAACTCGCCCATCGCCGGCATGCCGGTGCTGGAGGTGTGGAAGGCCAAGCAGGTCTTTGTCAGCAAACGCGGCCAGGGCACGGGCTATTCGGGCATCGAGAACCCGCTGTTCTACAAGGAGAACACGCGCATGTTCTATGGCGACGCCAAGGACAGCCTGAACGAGCTGCTGAACCGGATCAGCTGATCCGCGCCGCCGATGGCGCATGTTTGCCCCCGCCCGGCCGGTTCCGGGCGGGGGTTCTTGCGGGCGGGTGGATAATTCCCGAAAATGCGCAAATGCCCCTCATCTCGTTGTTTTCTTCGGGAGGGAGATTCCATTTCGGGATTGTTGGGCCTGCTGGCCATCCTGCTTCCCTGCCCCTTTCGCTGGAGGGGGCGAATATCCGGTCGCGCAAGAAACATATGCGAAGCTGGGCGCTGGCGCCTCCGGCGGCACCCCGGCGGTGGCGGTGATCGGGGGCCGCCTCGGGCAGATGACAGGGCGGGGCCTTATCC
>JALTZY010000165.1:1742-3492 GCA_027045905.1 Paracoccaceae bacterium | reverse complement strand
GCCGTTCCGCGATAGGCCGGCGCGCCCTCGGCGCCCATCTTCGCGGCGATGAAGGGATCGGCCACCTGCGCCTCGTCGCCCGGATACCAGCGCCAGGTGATGGTGGAGATGTCCAGAAGCTCGCCGTCGGCCCAAATGCGGCCAATGCCGGTGATCGGGCCTTCGCAGAGCGCGACCGCGAAGGACGCTGTATAGCTGTATTCCGTGGTGGTGACGCTCGGTCCGCCGCCCTTGCCACCGCCCTGGGTGGTGGTGCTGACATGCTCGGTGAAATCGGTGGCCCAGATGATGTTGCCACCCAGACGCATGCGGCCGAAGACGCGGGGGATCGTGGCGCCTTCGGTGGCGGAAGTGACCCGCAGGCTGTCCAGCCGCGCGCCCTCGTAGCGCTGGTCGGGCTGGAGCGAGCCGACGATCCAGCTGTCCACGACGGAACCGGCCATGGTCCCGATCGCCCCGCCGATGGTGGCGGCGGAAATGCCAAGGATGCCGCCGCCGATCGAGGCGCCGATGGCCTGACCAGCGAGACCGAGCACGAGGGTCGCCATCAGAGCCTCCTTGGTTGCGGATAGAGAAAGGCGAAGGCCAGACGCCGCCGCCAGGAGCGGGTGAAGGGTTCCTCGATCACGCCCAACCGTTCGCGGGCATGGATGAGCGTGCCGGTGCCGGTGAGGATGCCGACATGCTTGGCGATGGCCCGTTCGCGCATGCGAAACATCGCGAGCGCGCCGGGCGACGGATCATCCGCCGCCACCTCGATCATGCAGGTGCGGGCGCCGTCGGCCAGCACTTCGACCGGCCCGGCCTCGCCCCAGTCGCGGCTATAGGGCGGGATCGGAAAGGGTTCCGGCCCCACCACCTCACGCCAGATGCCACGGGCGAGCCCGAGGCAGTCGCAGCCGACCTCCCGGACGCTCTGTTGGTCGTGATAGGGTGTGCCCAGCCAGGATCTTGCGACGGTGATCACGAGCCCATGATCGACCACTCTCACAAGACACTCCCGTTATTCGCTTTCCCCTGAGAGGCGTAGCGCAGCACGGTGTCATTGCCGGGGATATGCGGGAAGCCCCGGAAGTTGGCGGTGTTGGCAAAGCGGTCGCGACAGGTGGCAAAGGCCTTGTCGCAGCCGGCGCGGATGGTGAAGGCGTCGTTCGCGGCGATGGTGAATGCTGGCGGTTCCAGCAGCGTAATGATTGCCTCACCAGTCGTCGCCACCTCGTGCCGTTCAATCTCCACCCGCCGGCCGACATTGGCACCCGTGTCCCAGATCAGCGTGCCGAAGCTGAAGAGCCCCGCGGCGAAACCCGAGAGCCCAGAAGCGGAGAAGGCGCGGTCGCGCAGGAGAACCGCGACGGTGCCCGTGCCCTTCCACGCCGGATCCTCGAGGTCGATCCCGCAGCGGGTATCGCCCAGCACGGCGTCGCACCCGGCCTGAAAGCTTCGCCCCACCGGCTGATCCAGCGCATGCGCGAGCGAGCGCATCTCGGCGGTGAAGGCCACGCGCCCGCGCCGGATCTCGCCGATCGCACCCCGGCGCATCAGCACCCGTTGGCTGGTGTCCTGCCAGTTCACCCGCCAGACCTCGACCGCCGCCCCGTCCCAGAGCCCAGCGGCGATGTCGGCTTCGGTGATCACGCCCGAGCGTAGCACCCCTTCCGCATCCTGCGCGTCCACCGCTATATCGGAGCCCGCGCGAAGCTCCGGTCTCGCGGTCGATGCGCAGGATGCGGAAGGGGTGCTACGCTCGGGC
>JALTZY010000165.1:0-1732 GCA_027045905.1 Paracoccaceae bacterium | reverse complement strand
CATCGACCGCGAGATCGGAGCCCGCGCGAAGCTCCGAGGCCGCAAAGCCGCTCTCGGGCTCGAAGCTGGTACCATCGAAGGTGAGCGTCCGATCGTGGTCGGTGAAGCCGAACACCTGGCCATCGAACCGCGTGATCCGCCAGCACCAGGCGAGCGTTGTCGTGCCCTCGTCGAGATGGGCTTGAAGGCCGGTGGAGAGGGATTTCATCGGCAAGTCCCCGTCATGCGGTCATCGAGATCGGCGATCCATGCTGCCCAAGGGCGCGGCACCTCAGCGACAGTCGCCGCAGGTGGTCGGGTGAGCCGCGCCTCGGCGTAGGAAATGCAGCCCGCATCACCAGTCACCATCGTTGCGGCGCAGCCGCTGAGCAGGATCGCCAGCGCCGCGGCCGTCGCGAACCGCGTCGCGCCCGCGCTCGATGCGTCCGATCGTCTCTTCCATCGCATCGCGTTCCACCTCCCGTTTGCCCGCGCGTTTGCCTTCCACCCGCCCCCAGACCCGGCCGAGGACGACGCCACCGACCGCGCCCAGAGCGGCCACCAGCCAGATCAGGAACTCAACCATCGTCCTGCTCCCCGCGCCCGGCGGCCACACAGAGGGCGACAATGAAGACGCCGATACAGCCGCCCAGGACGAGCCCCGCCAGAAACTCAAACATCGCCACGGAACCCGCGCTCGATGCGATCGCGCAGGCCGATGAGACCGAGACCGAGGAAGATGAGCCCGGCGGGCGATGCATCGCCGGTGCCGGCGATGAGCGCGACGAGGTGGGAAAACTCGCCAACCGGTCCGGTGGCGGGCAGCGTGACGGAGGCGATGCCGGTCAGCATGGCGAGCAATCCCGCCCACCATGTCAAAGAGTTGGGTCGAATGTAACGCATGGGGATCAGGTCCTCCGGATCAGGGTGAAAAGGAAATCGACCAAGCGAGCGAGCCAGCCGGACGGTGTGTTTGGGCCAGGTCCGGGCTTGGCGGGGTGCAGCAGGTCCAACGCCTCATTCTCGGTCAGGCGGCGAATGGGCTGGGAGAAATCCACCCGGCCAGCGCGATCCACGGACCAGACCGGGATCGTGCCGTCGGGATAGCGGCCAAGCCGGAACAAGTCGCGTTCGGCCTCGCGCCGCGGGATGATCGAGGCGGGCTTGCGCCAGTTCAGGAAGGCGCGCGCCGCCGCCTCGCGATCACCGGCATTGAGGTGCCGGGTCAGCGCAGCCCGGGCGATGCCGCCGGAGTTGAAATGGAAGCTGACCAGCGCATCGAACTCGTGCGGCTGGAGCGGCACCGTAACCGCGCGCCGGACATCGGCCTCGTAGCGGGCCAGATCGCGGCGAAACAGCCGGAACGCCTCTCGGATCCCGGCATCGAGTTCGTCCGGCATCCCGCGCGGCATCGTGGCCGGATCGGGCGGCCCTGCGGCCGCCGTGTGACCGATGCCAAAGGTCCAGGTGCCGGTGGAATCGCGGTAGGGCCCCGGCACGAGGCCCTCGTGCCGGGCGAGGGCCAGAAGGCCCCGGTCGGTCATCTGCATGGAATTACCTCAGAAGCGAGAGAAACAGGATCAGCGCGGCGATGGCGAAGCCGACGCGTAGACGGTGCATGAAGGCCGCGCGGGGATCATCGGTGGCACGCCGCAGGCTGCGCAGCACGCGGACGAGTTCAGTCATCGTGCCCTCCCCGCGCCTGGCGCAGCCGGGCCAGCACCAGCTCGATCACCGCCGGGCCGAAGACCCC
>JALTZY010000164.1 GCA_027045905.1 Paracoccaceae bacterium | reverse complement strand
TTTGGGAAGCGCCTGGCGATTTCCTCGGCAATCGCTGCGCGGGTCTGTGGTTTGCTCTGGCGCGCAAGGAGGCTTGCAGGGCCGGGTCGTGGTCGATTTTCGGGCGGGGGCAGGGAGGCCTCCGGGGCTTGGCGCGGTTCGACCCATGCACTGGCGGGAGGCCTTATCGGTGGGCGTCGAACAGACCGGCCAGGGCGCCATTGACGCGCGCGCGGGTCTCCGGCGGCTCCATCAGTATCTCGTGCTTGGCGCCCTCGATCATCTCGAGCCGCCCGCGCGCTCCCCAGCGCTCCATCAGCGCATGGACAGGCGCCGGGTCCACGATCCGCTCACGGCTGCCCAGGAAGGTCATCGCCGGCACCTCCGGCGGGGCCATTTGCTGCAGCGCCCGGGTCTCGCGCAGGGCCGCGTAGAGCCAGCGCATCGACGGGCCGCCCAGGGTGAGCTCCGGGTGTTCGCGGGCCTGTTTCTGCAGGAAGGCATAGCGGTTTTCGTCGGTGGTCAGCTGGTTGTCCTCGAAGGGCTGCACCTCCACATAGGTCTCGATCCGGGTGCCCGGCGCCAGGTGGCAGCCCAGTCCCAGCCGGGCAAACAGCCACGACGATGCCCATGCCAGCGGGCGCAGATTCCCGGCCATCAGGATCCCCCACATCGGTGCAGAGAATGCCGCCGCCCTGACCTCCAGCCCCTCGTGCAGGGCGCGCAGGCCGATGCAGCCGCCCATGGAATGGGCCAGCAGGTAGAACGGGCGGGGCAGGGCGAGCGTCTCGGCCGCTTCCAGCATGGCGGCGATGTCCAGCTGGTATTCGCCGAAATCGCCTACATCGCCCACCATCCTGTTGCGGCAGGGCCGGTCCGCGAGCCCCTGGCCGCGCCAGTCGATCGTGAGCGTGTCATGGCCCATCGCCGCCAGTTCGCCGGCAGTGGGGCCGTATTTCTCGACATATTCCGTGCGCCCCGGAAACAGGAGCACGGTGCCGCGGCTTTCCATCGCCTCCATCGCCGGCCAGTGGGCGATGCGCAGGCGCACCCCGTCGCCGGCCCTGATCCAGAAGGCACGCCCCCCCTCGGGGCCGAAGGCGATGTCGTGATACAGCGGCGCTTGCTGCATCAGGCGAGCGCGGCACCCAGCTTCATCGCCGCGCCCATGTCGCCATCGACGCTGAGCTTGCCGGTCATGAAGGCGGTGGTGGGGTTCAGCTCTCCGGCGAGGAGGGCCTCGAAGACCTCCTGGCTGGCGCTCAGGGTCACTTCCGCCTCCTCGTCGCCGGCCCGCGCGCCCGCGCCATCGACCATCAGCGCGCCCTCGCCCTCGATGACGAATTTCGCCACCCCGTCAAAGCCGCCGCCCAGCTTCTCGTTCAGTGCGGCCACTGCCGCCTCGATCACGTCGCTCATGGTTTCTCCTGCTGTTGATCCTCTGCCCGCATGGGGCTTCATGGGGCATCCGGGGACAGCTTAGCGGGATCGGCGCGGGCTGCAAGGCTTTCGCCGCGTAAGCGGGCAGGACAGGGTGGCAGAAGGCCGGGGCAGGGGCAGGAGCAGGGGGCCGGGCAAATCTGGGCTGGCCGGCCTCTGGGCAAGGGCGGCGGGACCGGCTATGTTGTCCCCATGATCCTGCGCGCACTCTTCCCGATCCTGCTCGCCTGCCTGGCCCTGCCGGCGGGGGCCGGTTCCGCCGAGCGTATCGACCAGCTGTTCGCCGCCCTGCAAAAGGCCGGGCCGGACGAATGGCAGGTGATCGAGGCCGAGATCCGCGACCTCTGGTCCGACAGCGGCTCGCCCACGCTGAACCTTTTGCTGGAGCGCGGCTACGGGGCGCTGGAATCGGGCGACAGCAAAGCGGCGATCGAGCATTTCACCGCCCTGATCGACCACGCGCCGGACTTCGCCGAAGCCTGGAACGGGCGCGCCACCGCCTATTTCGCCGCCGGGCTCTACGGGCCGGCGCTCGACGACATCGCCCATGCGCTCGCCCTGGAGCCGCGCCATTTCGGGGCGCTGACGGGGCTCGCGATGATTCTCGGGGAGTCCGGCCGGCGCGAACAGGCGCTCGAGGCCTACCGCGCGGTGCTCGCGCTTAGCCCGAACCGGCCCGACGTGCAGGAGGCGATCCGGGCGCTGGAGCGGGCGCGCGGCGAATTCGATCTCTGAGCACGTCGCGTACGCTTGCATCCTGCCGGCCGGGGCGATAGCGTCCCGGCGCGGCAGGATAAAGCGCGGGCAGGGCAGGTGAGGGGGCTGTGAGCGGGATCATCAGGGCGGTGCTGGGCCCGACCAATACCGGCAAGACCCATTATGCGATCGAGCGCATGCTGGCGCACCGGAGCGGGGTGATCGGCTTGCCGCTCAGGCTGCTGGCGCGCGAGGTCTACGAGCGCATCAAGGCCCTGCGCGGGCCTTCGGTGGTGGCGCTGGTCACCGGCGAGGAGCGCATCGTGCCCGAGCGCGCCCGCTACTGGGTCTGCACGGTGGAGGCGATGGTGGAGGGCGAGAGCCCCGATTTCCTCGCCGTGGACGAGATCCAGCTCGCCGCCGATCCCGAGCGCGGCCATGTCTTCACCGACCGCCTGCTGCATGCGCGCGGCACCAGCGAGACCCTGTTTCTGGGGGCGGCCACCATGCGCGGGGCGATCGCGGCGCTGGTGCCGGAGGTGGAATTCCTGTTTCGCGACCGCTACAGCATTCTGACCTATACAGGTTCGAAAAAGACAAGCCGGATGCCCGAACGCAGCGCGATTGTCGGGTTTTCGGTTGAAAATCTGTATGCGCTGGCCGAGCTGATGCGCCGCCAGAAGGGGGGCGTCGCAGTGGTGATGGGCGCGCTCAGCCCGCGCACCCGCAACGCGCAGGTGGCGATGTACCAGTCCGGCGAGGTCGATTATCTCGTCGCCACCGACGCCATCGGCATGGGGCTCAATCTCGATATCGACCATGTGGCCTTTTCGGCGCTCAGCAAGTTCGACGGGCGGCGCTGGCGCGACCTTCATGCGCATGAGCTGGGCCAGATTGCCGGGCGCGCCGGGCGCTTTCGCAATGACGGCAGCTTCGGCGTCACCGGCGAGGCGCCGCCGCTCGATCCCGGCCTGGTGGAGGCGATCGAAGCGCACCGCTTCGCCCCGGTCAAGAAACTCCACTGGCGCAACCCGGTGCCGGATTTTTCCTCGCTCGAAGCCCTGATCGGCGCGCTCGAACAGGCCCCGGACCACCCCTGGCTGATCCGTGCCCGCGAGGCCGACGACCTGACCGCGCTGAAATCGCTCGCCGGCGAAGCCGAGATCCGCGCCCGCGCCAGCGACCCGGCGAGCCGCCGCCTGCTCTGGGAAGTCTGTCGCATCCCCGATTTCCGCGACATTTCCCGGAGCGAACACGCCGCTCTTTTATTCAGCATTTTCAGGGACCTGCACGAGATCGGCCGCATCCGCACCGACTGGTTCGCCGCCCGCGTCGCGCGCGTGGACAAGCCCGAAGGCGGCATCGATGCGCTCTCCAGGCGCCTTGCCTATATCC
>JALTZY010000163.1 GCA_027045905.1 Paracoccaceae bacterium | reverse complement strand
CCCCGGCATCTCCCCCCTCGCCCTCCCCGGCAGCGACAATTGCCTGCCAGTCGCTGCCCGGCAAGCCTTCGAGGCGGGCCAGTTCGTAATCCGTGCGCAGTCGTTCGGCCACCCGCAGCAGTTCCTGCGACAGATAGGGAGCGCCGGACTTGTCCCGCCGCCGCGCCAGCACCTGCAGAGGGCTGTCGGCTCCGGCCGCGCGCCGCTTGCCGCGCGCCGCGCGCAGGGTGTGCAGATCGGCGCTCCTGGGAGTGCCGTCCGCATGGGTCACCACCCGGTCATCGCCCATGACCGCGGCATTGGCGCTTTCGGCCTCGGCCAGCAGCGCGCGCAGCTTGCGCCGCCCGGCCGGGGAAATCCGGTAGCGCACCACCCGCCCCTCGCCTGCCTTCTCGATCCAGCCCAGAAGCGCCATCGCCTCGGCCGCCCTGCGCGCCACGGTCGCCATCTGACGGGGGCGGCCATCGGCGCTTTCCACCACCACCACCGCCGTCTCCACCTCCGGCACAACAGCCAGAACCGCGCCTTCCTGCATCAGCGCCCGCAATATGCGCATCGCATCCCGGTGCAGGGTCTTTTCGTCCTGGGGAAGGTCCTTCATCTCGGGCAGCATCTCCTGTGCATCGTCGCCGCGCTTGCCCTGCTGTCGGCGTACCAGCCCGCCCAGCCGCAGCAGGGCACGGTCCACCAGCGGATCGTCGCGACGGGTTTCCGTCTTGCGAACCCTGCGCAGAACCGTTGACGCATGGAGCCCCGCCCTTCGCGCCAGGGCGCGGATCGACTGCCCCCCCTCCACATGATCGAGGTAAAGGCGGACCTCGTCGGACACCCATTCGGGCATGTCTCCGCCCCTTCGCAGGCAAGAGGTCGCGTGTTCCATACCATCCCCCTCATGGCTACGGGTTGCCCGGTCGGCACGCCTGATCGAACACAACCCGGGGTTGTCTAACGCTTGTCAACTTATCCACAGCAAAGGTTACCGAAAAGTTAATTAATTCGGATGATTCCAATCTTTGTTTCCAAATTGTGGACAAATTTTCAAACCAGCGAACGGTCGAAACAATTCCGCGCAACACCCCAAAAGGTTGTGCAAACCTGCCGCGGATACATGAGAATCCGAAAGGAGCCCCCGATGTCTCAAGCCGAAACGGCTCTGAAAACCCTCAGCTCCCTGCGCCGGCCGCGCCTTCTGATCCGCGCGGCGCGCTTCGGCCTGGCCGATTACAACCGCGACCGCGACCTGAAACGGCTGATGCGCGTACTCGTCCCTCCGCCGCCGGAGCGGGCGCTGAGCGACCTTCTGGCCGCCGAATCCGAGGCCGAGGCCAGGCGCACCTCCGGCGCCGCCGGGTATTGCGTGGCCCGCCATGTGGAACTGCTGATCGCCCTGATGGGCGAATCGCTGCTGGTCAAGGGGCGGATGCAGCGCGATACGCTCCCGTGAAGCACGCCGGCTCGAAGCTCCGGTCGAAGCTCCGGCCGGAGGCAGATACGGATCCGCGCGGTCAGGTCCGCCGGCGAACCGGGGCACGGTTTCTGCCAGAGCCGCCCGACCGCCAGCGCAGCGTCGGAGCAGGCTGGCAGGCCCGGGTCGCCGCGGAAATCAGAGCGCCTGCAGTTGCGTCCGAAAACGCGCCGCATTGGCTGCGTAATGCTCCGCGCTCAGACGCAGCCTGTCCCGGGCCTGCTGGTCGAGCGTGCGCACCACCCTGCCCGGCGCGCCCATGACCAGAGATCCGGGCCGGATTTCCTTGCCCTCGGTGATCAGGGCACCGGCGCCGATCAGGCTGCCGGCACCGATCCGGGCGCCGTTGAGCACGGTCGCGCCCATGCCGATCAGCACGTTCTCCTCCAGCGTGCAGCCATGCAGGATAGCGCGGTGGCCAACGGTGCAGCCCTCGCCGATCTCCAGCGGGAAACCCGGGTCCGTGTGCAGCACGGAATTGTCCTGGATATTCGTGCCGGCGCCGATCGTCAGGCGCTCCTGGTCGCCGCGCAGAACGGCACCGAACCAGACCGAGGCCCGGGCCTGCAGCGTCACGTTGCCGATCACATGAGCGCCCGGCGCCACCCAGGCGTCTTTGGCGATCTCCGGGGCATGCTCGCCCAGCCGGTAGATGCTCATTTCCCTCCCTCCGAATTCCTATCTTCCCGATATTTCCTCGAACTCTCCCTGCAGGCGGCGCACATGCTCGCTCAGGCCGGGCTGCTGGCTGCGGCGCAGGCGGCTGGCGCTGACGATCTGTTTCAGCCGCCGGTCGGTTTCTTCCAGGTCGTCGTTGATCAGGACGTAATCATATGCGTCCCAGTGGCTGATTTCGTCCCAGCTTTTCCGCATCCGCCGGGCGATCACCTCGGGCGCGTCCTGGCCGCGCGCCACCAGGCGGCGGTGCAGTTCGCCGATCGAGGGCGGCAGCAGGAAGATCGACAGCGTATGCGGGCCCAGTTTCGAATTGCGGATCTGCTGGGCCCCCTGCCAGTCGATATCGAACAGCACGTCGCGCCCGGAATCGATCGCCGCCTGCACCGGTGCGAGGGGCGAGCCGTAGAAATTGCCGAACACGCGGGCATGTTCGAGCATGGCACCGGCGGCGACTTCGGCCTGGAATGCCTCTTCGCTGATGAAGTGGTAATCCTGCCCGTCCCGCTCGCCGGGGCGTGGGGCGCGCGTGGTGGCCGAGACCGAAAAGCTGATCTCCGGGTCCCAGTCGCGCAGGCGGCGCGCAAGTGTGGACTTGCCGGCGCCCGAGGGCGAAGAAAGGATGATCAGCAGGCCGCGACGGGGCGGCGAAGGCGCGGGGGGCTGGGACTCGGGATGCGACTCGGCCGGCATGGGCTCACTCCACGTTCTGGACCTGCTCGCGCATCTGATCGATCACATGCTTGAGGTCAAGGCCGATGGCGGTCAGGGGCTGAAACTGGGCCTTGGCGCAGAGCGTATTGGCCTCTCGGTTGAACTCCTGCATCAGGAAATCGAGCTTGCGCCCCCTGGGGCCTTCGCCCGCAAGCAGGTCGCGGGCGGCGACCACATGGGCCCGAAGGCGGTCAAGCTCCTCGCGCACATCTGCCTTGACGGCGATCAGCGCCAGCTCCTGCGACAGCCGGTCGGGGTTCACCCCCTCGCTGTTGTCAAGCACCCGGGCCAGTGCCGCGCTGAGGCTCTCGCGCTGGGCGATGCTGCGCTCGGCGGCGGCCTTCTCGGCCCTGGCCACGAGGGCCTCGACCTGATCGAGCTGGCCTGAAAGCATTGCGGCAAGGGCCGCGCCCTCGCTCGCGCGCATCGCGTTGAAGGCGCCCAGAAGCTCCGGAAACTGCGCCAGCAGCGCCTCGAGCAGGGGTGCGATGTCCTCCTCGGGGCCGGTCGCATCGACGACCCCGCGCATGGCGGCGATCTCCGCCGGGCTGGCCGGAGCGATGGCCAGACCGTGGCGGCTGGCCTCATGGCCGATCTCGCAGAGCATGGCAAGGACGCGCTCGAGCCCCGCCCGGTTCAGCGCCATGGCCCCCTCGCCCTCGCCCTCGCGGCCGATTCGCAGCGACAGGGTGACATTGCCCCGCCCGATACC
>JALTZY010000162.1 GCA_027045905.1 Paracoccaceae bacterium | reverse complement strand
GGCCGCGCTCCACTGGCCGGCAACTTCCTCGCGCAGGGCCGGCAGGCCCAGCACCGGGCCGTAGAGATGGGCTTCGGTGTCATTGAGCGCGGCCTCGGCAATGGCCGCGCGCAGGGGCGCGGGCGGGGGCGCGACCGGGGCGGCCTGGCTGACATTGATGAGCGGCAGGCCTTCGGGCAGGGGGATGCGCTCAAGCCAGCGGCACGCTTCCATCACCGGGGGCGGGGAGGCGGCGGATATGTTGGGGTTAACCGGCATCGGCGCGCCCCCGGCGGGTGCGGGACCGGGGCGCTGCCCCGGACCCCGGAGGATTTATGGAAAGATGAAATCTCATTCCTTCAGGGTGACAAGGGCGTGGCGCTTCTTGCCGGCCGAAAGCTTCAATGGCTGGGCGAGATCGGCGGCGGTGATCATGCGGCCCGGATCGGTCAGCGGCTGGTCGTCGAGGCGTGCGCCGCCATCGGCGATCAGGCGCTTGGCCCGCTTGCCGGAAGGGGCCAGCCCTGAGCGGGTGAAAAGCTGGACCACCGAGATGCCCTCGCCGATATCGGCCGGGCTGAGGGCAAGAGTCGGCAGATCTTCGCCCGCCCCGCCCCTTTCGAACACTTCGCGCGCCGTGGCCTCGGCGGCGCGAGCGGCCTCGGCGCCGTGGGCGAGCGTGGTGACTTCGTTGGCGAGCCGGATCTTGGCCTCGTTGATCGCCTTGCCCTCGCCCGCGCCCAGGCGCTCGCATTCCTCGATCGGAAGCTCGGTGTAGAGCTTGAGGAAGCGGGTCACGTCGGCATCCGGGATATTGCGCCAGAACTGCCAGAATTCGTAAGGCGAGAGCATTTCGCCATTGAGCCAGACCGCGCCGCCCTGGCTCTTGCCCATCTTGCGCCCGTCGGACATGGCCAGAAGCTGGGAGGTGAGGCCGTAGACCTCGTGGCCGAGCATCCGGCGGGTGAGGTCGATGCCGTTGACGATATTGCCCCACTGATCCGAGCCGCCCATCTGCAGGCGGCAGCCGTGGCGGCGGTTGAGCTCCATGAAATCATAGGCTTGCAGGATCATGTAATTGAATTCGAGGAAGGAGAGCGACTGCTCGCGCTCGAGCCTCAGCTTCACGCTTTCAAAGGAGAGCATCCGGTTTACCGAGAAATACCGCCCTACGTCGCGCAGGAATTCGAGATAGTTGAGCCCGTCGAGCCACTCGGCATTGTTGACCATGATCGCATCCGTGGCGCCCTCGCCAAATCCGAGATAGGCGGAGAAGACCTGCCGGATGCCGGCGAGGTTGGCCTCGATCGTCTCGGGGGCGAGCAGCGGGCGCTCTTCGGCGCGGTCGGTCGGGTCGCCCACCTTGGTGGTGCCGCCGCCCATCAGCACGATCGGCTTGTGGCCGGTCTTTTGCAGCCATCTGAGCATCATGATCTGGATCAGGCTGCCCACATGCAGGCTCGGGGCGGTTGCGTCAAAGCCGATATAGGCCGGCACCACGCCTTCGCTCAGGGCTTCGTCGAGGCCCTGATAATCGGTGCAATCGGCGATGAAGCCGCGCTCGATCATCACCCGCAGGAAGTCTGATTTCGGCTGGTAGGTCATGTCGTTTGCGTCCATATTTGCGTTGGAGCTTCCGTATAGACGGGCGGCGGGCAAAGGGGAAGGGATGAAGAAATCCGGGGCAGGTAGCGCGCCGGTCCGGGCGCTGGGGGCGATGAGCGGCACCTCGCTGGACGGGGTGGATGCGGCCATGGTGGTGAGCGACGGCGAGCGGGTGCTGGAGCTTGGACCCGCGCGCTTCCGGCCCTATTCGGAGGACGAACGCGCGGTGCTGCGCGCAGCCCTCGGGCGCTGGCCGGGCGAAGCGGGGGTGGCGGAAGCGGCGCGGGTGGTGGAGCGCGCGCATCTGGAACTGCTCGGCACCTTCGAGGGGGCGGAGCTTGTGGGCTTTCACGGCCAGACGCTGGCGCATGCGCCGCGCGGGCGGGGCACGCATCAGGTGGGCGACGGGGCCGTGCTGGCCAAGGCGCTGGGCCTGCCGGTGGTGAGCGATTTTCGCAGCGCCGATGTGGCGCTGGGGGGCGAGGGGGCGCCGCTGGCGCCGTTTTACCACTTCGCGCTGGCGCAAAGGCTCGGGGCGCGCGCGCCGCTCGCCTTTCTCAATCTCGGCGGGGTGGGCAATATCACCTGGATTGACCCGACCGCGCCTGCCCCCGAGGCGGCTGGCGCGGTCCTGGCCTTCGATACCGGGCCGGCCAATGCGCCGATCGACGATTTCATGCGCGCACGTCTTGGCAAGGCGCGCGACGAGGGCGGCCGGCTCGGGCTGAGCGGGCAGGTGGACGGAGCGGTGGTCGAGGCCTTTCTGGGCCGGGCATACTTTCTGCGAATCCCGCCCAAGTCTCTGGACCGTAACGACTTTTCCGACCTGCTGGAGGCGGTTTCGCACTTGGGCGAGGCCGACGGCGCCGCCACCCTCGCGGCCTGCGCGGCGGCGGCGGTGGCGCGCGGCATGGAGCATTGCCCGGCCCCGCCCGCGCGCCTGCTGGTCTCGGGCGGCGGGCGCCACAATGGCGCGATCATGGCCGGGCTCGGGGCGCTGCTCGCCTGCCCGGTGGAGCCGGTCGAGGCAGCGGGGCTCGACGGCGACATGCTGGAGGCGCAGGCCTTCGCCCATCTGGCGGTGCGGGTGGCGCGCGGCCTGCCGACCTCGGCGCCGGGAACGACCGGGGTGGCGGCGGCTATCGGGGGCGGCACGCTGCACCGGCCCGCCGGCGCTCCTGCCGCGCCCTCGCCCGAACGCGACCGATAATCGCTCCGCGATGTCGTTTCCGGGCGCGACCGGCCCACGGCCGGCGCCCAGCATCGGCGCAAAGGATGCGAACGGGACGGACGGGCGCGATGCGACAGGTACTTCAGGCCTCCTGGGCGCTGCTGCTGGGCATGATGCTCCTGCAGGTGGGTAATGGCGTGCAGGGCACGCTGCTGGGGATTCGCGGGGCGCTGGAGGGATTCTCGACCCTTCAGATGTCGCTGGTCATGTCGGGCTATTTCGCGGGCTTTCTCGGCGGCTCGCTGATCGCGCCGCACCTGATCCGCCGGGTCGGGCATCTCAGGGTATTCGCGGCGCTGGGCTCGCTGATCTCGGCGGTGCTGATCCTCTACCCAGCGCTCACGGATGCCTGGATCTGGGTCGGGCTCAGGGTGGCGATCGGATTCTGCTTCTCCGGGGTCTATGTGACCGCCGAAAGCTGGCTCAACAATGCCGCCGGCAACGAGACCCGCGGCCAGGCGCTCTCGCTCTACGTGGTGGTGCAGCTCGTCGGCATCATCACCGCCCAGGGGCTGGTGGCGCTGGGGGATCCGTCGGGCTTCATCCCCTTTATCGTACCTTCGGTGCTGGTCTCGATCGCCTTTGCGCCGATCCTGCTGTCGGTCAGCCCGACCCCGGCCATTGACAGCGGCGGGACGATGAGCTTCGCCGCGCTCTACCGAGCCTCGCCGCTGGGCTTTGTCGGCATGTTCCTGCTGGGCGGAGTATTCTCGGGCCTGTTCGCCATGGCCTCGGTCTATGGCGCACAGGCGGGGCTGAGCGTGGGCGAGATCTCGGGCTTCGTGTCGATGATCTTCGTCGGCGGGCTGATTCTGCAATTCCCCATCGGCTGGGTGTCGGACCGGCTGGACCGGCGGGGGCTGATTCTGCTGGTCGCCGCCGCCGGGGCGCTGGCGGCGCTGGTGCCGATGGTTTCGACCGACTACCGGGTGCTGCTGGGGGCTGCGTTTCTGCTCGGCGGGCTGGCCAACCCGCTCTATGCGCTGCTGGTGGCCCATGCCAATGACTACCTCGCGCCCGAAGACATGGCTGCGGCCTCTTCCGGGCTGGTCTTTGTCAACGGGCTCGGGGCGATCGCCGGCCCGCTCGCGATCGGCTGGGTGATGCAGCAGGTGGGGCCCGGCGGATTCTTCGCCTGTCTGTCGGCGCTTCTGCTGCTGCTGGTGGCCTATGGGCTGTGGCGAATGACCCGGCGCGCGGCTCCCGATCTGGAGGAGCAGGGCGCCTTCGTGACCCTGCCCCCGGCGGCGGCCTCGGTGGCCATGGACATGGCCCAGGAGGTCTATGCGGAAGCCGCCGAGGCCGCAGAGAGGGCGCCGGAGGAGGAGAGAACGGAGTGTTAACGCTATCGTCATTGAAATATTCGCAAAAATACTTGCGTGATTTTGAATTTTTTGTAACGTCGATTCGAGAGGCAGTGGCGACGGTGACACGGCTGCAGGTGGCGCGGCTGTAGCAGCTGTAACGGAGTACGGGCATGTCCGAAGCTGAAGCAGTGCTGGCTTTCTGGCTGGACGAGGTGGGCCCCGGGGGCTGGTATCAAGGTGACCCGGCGCTGGACAGGGAGATCCGGGAGCGCTTCCTGGAGACCTGGGAACGGGCACGCGGGGGGGCGCTCGCGCTCTGGCTGACCTATCCCTCGGGGGTGCTGGCCTATATCATCGTCACCGACCAGTTTTCCCGTAACATGTTCCGTGATGATCCGCGTGCCTACGCCACCGACCGGGTAGCGCTGGCGGCGGCCAAATGCGCAATCCGCAAAGGCTGGGACATGCGCATCGACGAGCCGGCGCGGCAGTTTTTCTACATGCCGCTGATGCATTCGGAGAACCTGGTGGATCAGGACCGCTGCGTACGGCTGATGTACACGCGGATGCCCGAGACCGGCGCGCGGAATCTGCTCCATGCCAAGGTTCATCGCGAGGTGATCCGCCTGTTTGGCCGCTTTCCCTATCGCAACGAAACCCTTTCGCGCAAATCCACCGCCCCCGAAGAAGCCTTTGCCGACGAGGGCGGCTATCGTGCGATTCTTCAGCGGTTGAGTGCCTGAGGCTCCCGACCGGCTCTTCTCCTCCGGCGATCCCGGCGCCGTACAGGCTCCCTGCACGGGGCGGGCGCTGGCTTGTTGCCGCCTCTGAAAAAATAGTTTAATATCAAACTATATTTTCAGGAGGGCCGTTCATGGGCAGCGCATCGCAGGATCTCATCGTCATTGGCACCGGGCCGGGGGGCTATGTGGCCGCCATTCGCGCCGCCCAGCTGGGGCTTTCCGTTACCGTGGTCGAGCGCGAACATCTGGGCGGCATCTGCCTCAACTGGGGCTGCATCCCGACCAAGGCGCTGCTGCGCTCGGCCGAGGTCTATCAGCTGATGGGGCGGGCGGCGGAATTCGGCCTCTCGGCGGAAGAGATCGGCTTTGACCTCGAAAAGGTCGTGGCGCGCTCGCGCAAGGTGGCCGGGCAGCTGGCGGCCGGGGTCGGACATCTGCTGAAAAAGAACAAGGTCCGCGTGGTCATGGGCGAGGCCCGCCTGGCCGGACCCGGCGAGGTGGTGGTCAGGACCGACAAGGGCGAAGAGCGCCTCGCCGCGCCGCATGTGATCCTCGCCACCGGCGCGCGGGCGCGCGAACTGCCGGGGCTGGAGGCCGACGGCAAGCAGGTCTGGAGCTACAAGCACGCGCTCAACCCCCCGCATATGCCCAAGCGCCTGCTGGTCATCGGCTCGGGGGCGATCGGGATAGAATTTGCAAGCTTTTTCAATTGCCTCGGGGTCGAAGTTACAGTGGTCGAGGTGATGGATCGGGTGCTGCCGGTGGAGGACGAGGAAATCAGCGCCTTTGCCCTCAAGGCCTTCCACAAGCACGGGATGGAGGTGCTGACCGGCGCTACGGTCAAGCATCTCGACCGCGCCAGAGGCAAGGTCACCGCCCATATCGAGGCGGGCGGCAAGATCACGCGGCATGAATTCGATACCGTGATCAGCGCGGTGGGGATCGTGGGCAATGTCGAGGGGCTGGGTCTCGAGGCGCTGGGGGTCGGGATCGACCGCAGCCATGTGGTGGTGGACGAATATTGTCGCACCGGCATCGAGGGGCTTTATGCGATTGGCGATATTGCCGGGCCGCCCTGGCTCGCCCACAAGGCCAGCCACGAGGGGGTGATGGTGGCCGAGATGATTGCCGGAGAGAGCCCGCGTCCGGTGCGCCCCGAGAGCATCCCCGGCTGCACCTATTGCCAGCCGCAGGTGGCCTCGGTGGGGCTGACCGAGGCGCAGGCCCGCGAAGCGGGGCATGAGGTGCGGGTGGGGCGCTTTCCCTTCATCGGCAATGGCAAGGCGATTGCCCTGGGCGAGGCCGAGGGGCTGGTCAAGACCGTGTTTGACGCGAAGACCGGCGAGCTTCTCGGCGTGCATATGATCGGCGCCGAGGTGACCGAGCTGATCCAGGGCTATGCGGTCGGCCGCACCCTTGAGACCACCGAGGCCGAGCTGATGCAGACAGTCTTTCCGCATCCGACCCTGTCGGAAACCATGCACGAATCGGTGCTCGCGGCCTTTGGTCGGGCGATCCATATCTGAGCCCGCTCTGCCTCACCAGATGCGGCGCAAATGAAAAGGGCCCGCGCCGGAGAAGACGCGGGCCCGGGGTGCGCGATCGCGCTGGAGGGAAAGGATCAGGCGCGCACGATATTGCCGCCGGCCATCTGCCAGTGGCCCAGCCCGCCGATATTGTGGACTTCCTGGAAGCCCAGCGACTGCATCAGCCGTGCCGCCATGCCCGAACGCGCGCCCGAGGCGCAGTAGATGGCCACGGGCCGATCGGTGGAAAGTTCCGGGTGGAAATCGGGGCTGGACGGATCGGCCTGCATGCGCAGGATCGACAGCGGGATGTGCAGCGCGCCTTCGGCCTTCCCGGTCATGGCCAGTTCATTGTGGTCGCGCACGTCGATCACGGTGATTTCGCCCGCAGCGGCCTTGGAGACGATTTCCTGGGGGTTCAGGCGAGGAGCGGCAGGAGCCGCGGGGCGGCCGGTCATGAAATTGAACATCAGTTGCTATCCTTGTTCGCGTCAGCGCGAGGCGCGCCGGTTTCGGTTGTAAGATATCCTAGCGGCAGAATCATCTGCCGAAGGTTGCCTTCAATGTATTCGATATTTTGAATGTGACAAGGGGTGCGCGGAAATTTCTCCCGAATACTCGCGGGCAGGGGCGGGCAGCCCCCGGGGGATGGCGATCCTGGCCGGGCTGCCAACCTGCCCCATGGAGCCGGATGCGCCCGGCGCCAGAAGCGCGCGGGTCGTTTCTGGGGCGCGCCTGCCGGAGCGGGGCGGGAAGCAGGTGCGGCATGAGTATCTCCGGGCAGGCTGTTCCCAGGGGGCAGGGCGCGAACGATTCCCCGGCATGTCCCGATCCGGCCATTTTCCGAGTCGCGGCTCTTCGGCGTCAATATTCCCCTTTCGTTCTCATTTTCCATTGGCGCGGCCTCTTATATGCCCTATCTCTTGAGAAACCGTTAAGAGGCGCCCATGGCCGAGCAAAAGTTCATCCGCGTGCGCGGTGCGCGCGAACACAACCTGAAGTCTGTGGACGTGGACATCCCGCGCGACCGGCTGGTGGTCATCACCGGGCTTTCGGGCTCGGGCAAGTCGTCGCTTGCCTTCGACACCATCTATGCGGAGGGGCAGCGCCGCTATGTGGAATCGCTCTCGGCCTATGCGCGCCAGTTCCTCGACATGATGGAAAAGCCCGATCTCGACCATATCGAAGGCCTCAGCCCGGCGATTTCCATCGAGCAGAAGACCACCTCCAAGAATCCGCGCTCCACCGTCGGCACGGTGACCGAGATCTACGACTATCTACGCCTGCTGTTCGCGCGCGCCGGCACCCCTTACAGCCCGGCCACCGGCCAGCCGATCGAGGCCCAGCAGGTGCAGGACATGGTGGACCGGATCATGGCCATGCCCGAGGGCACGCGCTTTTATCTGCTGGCCCCGGTGATCCGCGACCGCAAGGGGGAATATCGGAAGGAATTCATGGACTTGCTCAAGCAGGGCTTCCAGCGGGTCAAGGTGGACGGGGCGTTTTACGAGCTGGAGGATGCGCCGGCGCTCGACAAGAAGCTGCGCCATGACATCGACGTGGTGGTGGACCGGATCATGGTGCGCGAGGGGATCGGGCAGCGCCTTGCCGACAGCCTGCGCACGGCGCTCGATCTGGCCGACGGGATTGCCGTTCTCGAGACCGCCCCGCGCGACGGGGAGGATCCGGAACGCATTGTTTTCAGCGAGAATTTCGCCTGTCCGGTCTCCGGCTTCACGATCCCCGAGATCGAGCCGCGGCTGTTTTCGTTCAACGCGCCGTCCGGGGCCTGCCCCGATTGCGACGGGCTCGGGGTCGAACTTTTCTTCGACGAGCGCCTCGTGGTGCCCGACCCGAGCCTGCGCCTCTATGACGGCGCGCTCGCGCCCTGGCGAAAGGGCAAATCTCCCTATTTTCTTCAGACAATAGAAAGCATTGCCCGGCATTATGAGTTTGACAAGAACACCCCGTGGAAGGATCTGCCCGATGAGATAAAGCAGCTTTTCCTGTATGGTTCCGGCGAGGAGGAGATCGCGTTTCGCTTCGACGATGGCGGGCGGGTCTATCAGGTGAGCCGGCCATTCGAAGGCGTGATCCCCAACATGGAGCGGCGCTATCGCGAGACCGACTCGAGCTGGGTGCGCGAGGAATTCGAGCGCTACCAGAACCAGCGCCCCTGCGCCACCTGCGAGGGCTTTCGGCTCAGGCCCGAGGCGCTGGCGGTGAAGATCGGCCCGGCGGAGGGCGGGCCGGAGGAGCTTTTGCATATCGGTCAGGTGGTGGAGATGTCGATCCGCGAGGCTTACGACTGGTGCGCGCGCGTACCCGCGCATCTCAGCCGGCAGAAAAACGAGATCGCCGCCCCCATTCTGAAGGAGATCCGCGCGCGCCTCGGATTCCTGAACAACGTGGGATTGGAATACCTTACGCTGTCGCGTTCAAGCGGCACCTTAAGTGGCGGCGAGAGCCAGCGCATCCGCCTTGCCAGCCAGATCGGCTCGGGGCTCACCGGCGTGCTCTATGTGCTCGACGAGCCCTCCATCGGCCTGCATCAGCGCGACAATGGCCGCCTGCTCGAGACGCTGAAAGACCTGCGCGACCAGGGCAACAGCGTGATCGTGGTGGAGCATGACGAAGAGGCGATCCGCGAGGCCGATCATGTGCTCGATATCGGCCCCGGCGCCGGGGTGCGCGGGGGCGAGGTGGTGGCCCAGGGTACGCCCGGCGAAATCGCCGCCAACCCGGCCTCGCTCACCGGCCAGTATCTCACCGGCGCGCGCGAAATCACGGTGCCCAAGGCGCGGCGCAAGGGCAACGGCAAGCGCCTCAGCGTGATCGGCGCCAGCGGAAACAACCTTCAGAACGTCACCGCACACTTCCCGCTCGCCACCTTCACCTGCGTCACCGGCGTTTCCGGCAGCGGCAAGTCCACGCTCACCATCGAGACCCTGTTCAAGACCGCAAGCATGCGTCTGAACGGCGCCCGCCAGACCCCGGCGCCCTCTGAGGCGATCGAGGGGCTTGAGCATCTCGACAAGGTGATCGACATCGACCAGCGCCCGATCGGCCGCACCCCGCGCTCGAATCCGGCCACCTATACCGGCGCCTTCACGCCGATCCGCGACTGGTTCGCGGGGCTGCCCGAGGCCAGGATGCGCGGCTACAAGCCCGGCCGCTTCTCCTTCAACGTCAAGGGTGGGCGCTGCGAGGCCTGTCAGGGCGACGGGGTGATCAGGATCGAGATGCATTTCCTGCCCGATGTCTATGTCACCTGCGAGACCTGCAACGGTGCCCGCTACAACCGCGAGACTCTTGAAATTCGCTTCAAGGGCAAGAGTATAGCGGACGTTCTTGACATGACGGTTGAAGAAGCCGCGAGATTCTTTCAGGCGGTGCCGGCGATCCGCGACAAGATGGAAGCGCTCGAGCGCGTGGGGCTTGGCTATATCCGGGTCGGCCAGCAGGCGACCACCCTTTCGGGCGGCGAGGCGCAGCGGGTGAAGCTGGCAAAGGAACTCGGCAGGCGTGCCACCGGGCGCACGCTCTACATCCTTGACGAGCCCACCACGGGGCTGCATTTCGAGGATGTGAAGAAGCTCCTGGACGTGCTGCACGAACTGGTCGATCAGGGCAATACGGTTGTGGTGATCGAGCACAATCTCGACGTGATCAAGACCGCCGACCACATCATCGACATCGGCCCCGAAGGCGGCGATGGCGGCGGGCGCATCGTCGCCACCGGCACCCCCGAAGAGGTCGCCGCCGCCGGAGGCAGCCACACCGGGCACCACCTTGCGCCTATGCTCGTGCCGCGCAGAAAGCCGGTAGCTGAATGATGCATCCCTTCGCGCTCCTTTGCACTCCTTTGCACTCCTTTGCGCTTCGTCTGCGTCTTCCGTTTCCTGCGATCGTTCCCGGGTGATCGCACTTTCGCGACGCCACGGGTGACAGCTTCAGCACCAGTCTGTAAGAGAAGGGGCAGGCTGTCACAGGATTCGGAGCCCGCCATGCCCGCGCTGCCCCCCGCCTCTCGTCCGGCACATCCCTTCGACGACGACAAGCTCAGGGAAGAATGCGGCGTCTTCGGCGTGATCGGCCCCGAGGAGGCGGCCAATTTCGTGGCGCTGGGCCTGCACGCGCTCCAGCATCGCGGCCAGGAGGCCGGGGGCATCGTCTCCTACGACGCCGAAGCCGGATTCAACTCGGCCCGGCGCTTCGGCTATGTGCGCGACAATTTCACCTCGCAAAGCCTGATGCGGACGCTTCCGGGGCGGCTGGCGATCGGCCATGTGCGCTACTCCACCGCCGGCAGGAAGGGGGCTGCGATCCGCGACGTGCAGCCCTTCTTCGGCGAGTTTTCGCTGGGCGGCGCGGCGATAGCGCATAACGGCAACATCACCAATGCCGAGGCGATCCGGCGCGAGCTGATCGAGCATGGCTCGATCTTCCAGAGCTCGAGCGACAGCGAATGCATCATCCACCTGATGGCCCGCTCCTTCCAGCGCACCATCCCCGCGCGGATGGAAGACGCGCTCAGGCGCGTCGAGGGCGCGTTTTCCATCACCGCCATGACCCGCACCAAGCTCATCGGCGTGCGCGATCCGCTCGGCGTGCGCCCGCTGGTGATCGGCCGGCTCGGCGATGACGGCTGGGTGCTGGCAAGCGAGACCTGCGCGCTCGACATCATCGGCGCCGAACTGGTGCGCGAGGTCGCGCCCGGCGAGATGGTGGTGATTACCCGCGAGGGCGGGATCGATTCGCGCCACCCGTTCCGTCCGGCCCAGCCTCGCTTCTGCATCTTCGAGCATGTCTATTTCTCGCGCCCCGACAGTATCATCGGCGGGCGCAGCGTCTACGAGACCCGCCGCCAGATCGGCGTGGAGCTCGCCCGCGAGGCGCCGGTGGAGGCCGATCTCGTCTGCCCGGTGCCCGACAGCGGCACGCCGGCGGCGATCGGCTTTGCCTTCGAGTCCGGCATCCCCTACGGCATGGGCATCGTGCGCAATCAATATATGGGCCGCACCTTCATCGAGCCCACCGAGCAGATCCGCAACATGGGCGTGCGCCTGAAGCTCAACGTCAACCGCGCCCTGATCCGCGGCAAGCGGGTGGTGCTGGTGGATGACAGCGTGGTGCGCGGCACGACAAGCCGCAAGATCAAGGAGATGATCGAGGATGCGGGCGCGGCCGAGGTGCATTTCCGTATCGCCTCCCCGCCCACCATGTGGCCCTGCTTTTACGGCGTCGATACTCCCGAGCGCGAAAAACTCATCGCCGCGCGCATGAGCGAGGAGGAAATGCGCGCCCACCTCGCCGTGGACAGCCTGCGTTTCATCTCGCTCGACGGGCTCTACCGCGCCGTGGGCGAGGCCGAGGGGCGCAACCCGGACAGCCCCCAATATTGCGACGCCTGCTTTTCGGGCCAGTACCCGGTCGCGCCCAGCGACATGATCGAAAAGGGTTTCGAAATGGCGGCTGCGGAGTGACCCCCATGCACCCAAGCACCCATTTCACCCATGCGATCTGCCGCACCCCGCCTGCAAGCGCGGTCAGGGGCCTGCGCGCAGTCGATACCGGCGCGCCGGACATCGCCCTTCTGCGCGCCGATCACAGCGCCTATGTCGAAGCCCTGCGCGCAACCGGCGCGCGCGTGGAAGTGCTCGACCCGGCGGAGGAATTTCCCGACAGCCTGTTTGTCGAGGACACCGCGCTGTGCCTGCCCGAGGGCGCGCTGATCCTCACCCCCGGCGCGCCCACGCGCCGCGGCGAGGCGGCGCTGATGGCACCGGTGCTGGAGCGTTTTTATGGCGAAGTCACCCCACTGCCCCGGGGCCATGTCGAAGGCGGCGACGTGCTGGTCACGGGGCGCGAGGTCCTCGTCGGCCTCTCGGCGCGCACCGACCGCGCCGGCGTACTGGCGCTGGCCGAGATCGCGAGTGACTGGGGCTATACCCTGCGCGCGGTCCGGACGCCCCCCGACGTGCTGCATTTCAAGACCGCCTGCTCGCTGCTCGCCCCCGAAACGGTGCTCGCCACAAGATCTTTGGCGGCGACCGGATGCTTTGACGGCTACGAGGTGCTGGAAGTCCCCGCGGGCGAGGAGGCAGCGGCCAATGCGATCCGATTCAACGATGTGGTGATCCTGCCCGCGGGCTTTCCGGCGACGGTGGAACTGCTGGACAAGGCCGGATACACGGTGGTCGAGATCGGCAACGAACAGGCGGCAAGGCTCGATGGCGGCATGTCCTGCCTGTCGCTGCGCTTCAGCCCGCCGATCCGCTGACATGGCCCTGAACGTGCCCCTTCCGGGCTTGCGCTGCCTGCGGCACCGCCCCCGTTGCGCCCGATACCGCCGCGCGCCGATCCCCCGCGCTTGACGCGGCGCACGACTTGGCGCACACCCGGCACATGACCGACCGCACAGAAAAGACCGCCCTGATCACCGGCGCCTCGCGCGGCCTTGGCGCCGCGCTTGCCGTGGCGCTGGCTCCCAGCCACCATATCATCGCCGTCGCGCGCACCACCGGCGGACTCGAGGAGCTCGACGACCGCGTCCGCGCCGCAGGCGGGCAGGCCACGCTCGCGCCCATGGACATCACCAACAAGGACGCCATGGCCCAGCTCTGTCGCGCCATTTACGATCGCTGGGGGCGGCTCGACCTGTGGGCGCATACGGCGATCGAGGCGCCGCAACTGACCCCTGCTCCCCATCTCGGCGAAAAGGACTGGTCCAAAGCGCTCGCCACCAATGTGGACGCCACCCAGCGGCTGATCACCTATGTGGCCCCGCTGCTGGGGGAGGCGGGCACGGCGCTGTTTTTCGAAGACGGACATGCGGGCGAGAAATACTTCTCCGGCTACGGGGCGACCAAGGCCGCACAGGTAGCCCTGGCCAGAAGCTGGGCCGCCGAGACCGAACGGCTGGGCCCCAGGGTGGTGCTCGCCCGGCCCCGCCCCATGGCCACTGCCATGCGGGCCCGGTTCTATCCGGGAGAGGACCGCGCGGCTCTTGCCCCTCCGGCCCGGGAAGCTGCCCGTATCCTGGCCGAACTCCTCCCCTGAGCGCCTCCTGCCGCCCTGCGCGGCAGGGCAGCCGAGCAGCGCAGCCGATGCAGCTGCCGGCGAAGCGGCCGGCTCCAGGCCGTCGCATCCGCGCAACAGCCCGCCAGCCGGCAGCTTGCGCGCCTGGCGGGGCGGTTTCGGGGAGCGGCTTCAGGGAGCGGTTTCGGGCGCATCGCCGGCAGGAGCGGGCTGAGCGGGATCCTTTGCATTCGGATAGACAAGTCCCGCCGAAATCACCAGCTTGGCCGCATCCTCCACGCTCATCTCCAGTTCGATCACATCGCTCTTTGGCACGAACAGCAGAAAGCCCGAAGTGGGATTCGGCGTCGTGGGCAGAAAGACCGACATGATTTCCGGCTCCACGTCGATGCGCCGGTCTATCTCGCCCTTGGCCCGGGTCGAGATGAAGGCGATCGCCCAGATCCCCTTGCGCGGATACTGGACCAGGCAGGCCTTGTCGAACTTGGTCTCGTCGCTTTGCGAAAACACCGTTTCGGCGATCTGCTTGAGCCCGTTATAGAGCGAGCGTACCACCGGCATCCGGTCCACCAGGCTCTCGCCCCAGGCTAGGAAGGAGCGGCCGATGAAGCCCTTGGCCATCCAGCCCACCAGCACCGTGAAGATCAGGAACAGCCCCACTCCCACGCCGCGCACATTGAGATGCACATCCGGGCCGAACAGATCCTTGATCAGCTTTTCCGGCTGGTAGGCGGCCGGTACGAAAGGCAGCACCCAGCTGTCGATCCAGCCCACGAAGGTCCAGATCAGCCACATGGTGACGGCGATCGGCACCACCACGACGAGGCCGGTGAGAAAATTGTTGCGCAGCCCGGCGAACAGGCGAAAACGCCCCTTCGGGCGGGATTTCGGCTCGATTTCCTTGCTCATGGGCTCCGGATCCTGTGCTCCCTTGGCTATTTAGGGCAGGCAAGGGGCATCGGCAATGGGCGGGCCGGTTTCAGGCGGCATTTTCCGGCAGATCCCGCAGCCGGCGGGCGATCTTGGCGGCCAGGCGCGCATTGTTGCGCACCAGGGCGATATTGGCGGTGAGCGAGCGCCCGCCGGTGGCGTGATAGATGTGGTCGAGCAGGAAGGGGGTCACTTCCTTGGCGCTGATGGCGCGCTCGCTGGCCTCGGCGAGCGCGGCACCGATCACCGGCAGAAGCTCCTTGGGCGCGATCTCGTCGGTCGCGGGGATCGGGTTGGCGATGAGTTGCCCGCCCGAGAGCCCCAGCGCCGCGCGCATCCGGTGGGCGCGGGCGATGTCTTTGGCCGAATCCATGCGCAGCGGGCTGGCAAGGCCCGAGGAGCGCGACCAGAAGGCGGGGAAGTCGTCCTGACGATAGGTGATCACCGGCACGCCCAGGGTTTCGAGCACTTCGAGCGTCTTGGGGATGTCGAGGATCGCCTTGGCCCCGGCGGCGACCACGCTGACCGAACTGCGCGCAAGCTCCTGCAGGTCGGCGGAGATGTCGAAGCTCGTCTCCGCGCCGCGATGCACCCCGCCGATCCCGCCGGTGGCAAAGACCTCGATCCCGGCCAGATGCGCCCCGATCATGGTGGCGGCCACGGTGGTGGCGCCGGTCGCGCCGCGCGCCATGCAGGCGGCAAGGTCGGCGCGGCTGAGCTTGGCCACGTTTTCGGCGCGGGCGAGCGCTTCCAGTTCGGCCTCTTCGAGGCCCACATGCAGCCGCCCGTCAAGCACCGCGATGGTGGCGGGCACGGCGTCGGCGGCGCGGATGTCGCTCTCCACCAGGCGGGCGGTCTCGACATTCTGCGGCCAGGGCATGCCGTGGGTGACGATGGTGCTTTCCAGCGCCACCAGCGGTGCGCCGGCCGCGCGCGCCTCGCGCACCTCGCGGCTGAAGGCGATGAAGGAAGTGTCAGGCATCGGCATCCTCTCCCGAGACATATCTGGCCGCCGCCCCCAGCGCCCGCTCGAGCGCTTCGCCCGGCGCGGCCCCGCCCGCTTCGGCGGCGATATGCGCGGCCATGAAGGTATCGCCCGCGCCGGTGACGCGAGCCACGGTGACGCGCGGGGCAGGGGCGAAGCGGACCCCTTCCGGCCCGCCCTCGGCCGCGCCATTGGCTCCATCGGTCACCAGCACCCGGCGCGGGC
>JALTZY010000161.1 GCA_027045905.1 Paracoccaceae bacterium | reverse complement strand
CAACCATACCAGATCAATCTGACAACCGGAGAAGCAGCATGTCCTTCAGGACCACCCTTCTTGTCGCCACCAGCGCGGCGCTTTTCGCCCTGCCCGTCCTTGCCGGCAGCGAGATCACCGTCACCGATGCCTATGCCCGCTCCTCGGGCATGAATGCCCGCTCGGGCGCCGCCTTCATGACCATCGTCAACACCGGCGACGAGGGCGACCAGCTGATAGCGGCGCGCACCGATGCCGCCAAGCGGGCCGAGTTGCACACCCATATCAAGGGCGAAGGCGGCGTGATGCAGATGCGCCGGGTCGAGGGCGGATTTTCCATCCCTGCCCATGGCGAGCACCAACTGGCACGCGGGGGCGACCATGTGATGCTCATGGGCCTGACCCGACCGCTGATCGACGGGGAAAGCCTGACCCTGACCCTGGTATTCGAAAAGGCCGGCGAGGTAAGCGTCGAGGTGCCGGTCGATCTCGAGCGATGATCCGCTCCGGAACCGGCCTGAGATCAGGTCGTTTCCAAAGCGCCTCCAAGGCGCCACGGGCAGGCGGGCTTCCGGGCTGAAATGCCCCGGCATGTCGCCCGGCAGGGCGGCATGTCGAAACGCCGGAGCACCGGGAATCCGCCCGCCTGCGACACCCGCTGCCAGCCGGCGCAAGGCCGCTCCGGGGCGGCGCCATTGCCTCGCCCCGGCAGAAGGGATATGACCGGAACATGAAGCGCATCCTGTTCGTCTGCCTTGGCAATATCTGCCGCTCGCCTGCCGCCGAGGGGGTGTTTCGCAGCATTGCCCGCGAATCCGGGCTCCAGGTCGAGATCGACAGCGCCGGCACCTCCGACTGGCATCTGGGAGAAGCGCCCTACCCGCCCATGCAGCAGGCTGCCCACGCCCGGGGATACGACCTGTCGGCCCTGCGCGCCCGGCAGTTTCGTCCGGCGGATTTCGAGGAGTTCGATCTGATCATCGGCATGGATGCCGACAATATCGCCAATATGGAGCGCCGGCGCCCGCCGGACAACCAGACACCTCTGTGCCTGTTCACCGACTATGCCCCCGAATCCGGCGCCGACCATGTGCCAGACCCCTATTATACCCGGGATTTCGACGCAGCCCTGGATCTGATCGAAACCGCGGCACGGGGGCTGGCTGCAAAACTGGCAGACTGAAACCCCTTGCGGAAATCCGCCCCGTCAGCGCGCCCCGGCCAGGGCGGCCGATCGGACATGCAGGCAAGTTCGAGACCGAAAGCGGCAGGGCGACAAATCCGGGCGGTTCGGCAAGGCGCAATGCGCAATCTCCGCCCCGGCCCGGGTGAAGCCCTCAGCCAAAGGGCAGGCCAAGGATCGCACGCGCCTCAGAGGGGCTGGCCACCGGGCGGCCGTGGCGGGCGCACAGATCGGCGGCGCGGCGCACCAGCGCGGCATTGGAGGGGGCGAGGGTCTCGCGGTCGAGCCGCAGATTGTCCTCTAGCCCGGTGCGCAGATGCCCGCCGGCGCGGATACACCATTCGTTGAGCAGGATCTGCCCCGCCCCCACGCCGGCTGCACACCATTCGGCGTCCGGGGCGAGGCGGGTGAGGGTTTTCACATAGAAGTCAAATACTTCCCGGTCCACCGGCATGGCGTTCTTCACCCCCATCACGAATTGCACATAGAGCGGGCGGGCCAGGCGGCCGTCCTCGCTCATCCTGACCGCCTGAAAGATGTGGGAGAGGTCGAAAGCCTCGATCTCGGGCTTGATCTCGTATTTGCGCATCTCGCTCGCCAGCCAGTCCACCAGCTCCGGCGGGTTTTCATAGACGCGGGTGGGGAAATTGTTGCTGCCCACGGTGAGCGAGGCCATGTCGGGCCGGAGCGGCAGCATCCCGCCGCGCGCGCGCCCTGCGCCCGAGCGCCCGCCGGTGGAGAATTGCACGATCATGCCGGGGCAATGGCGGCGGATGCCCTCGGCAAGGCGGGCGAATTTCTCCGGGTCGGAAGAGGGGGTGCCGTCGTCTTCGCGCACATGCAGATGGGCAATGGGCGCCCCGGCCTCATAGGCCTCGTGGGTGCTTTCGACCTGTTCGCTGACGGTGATCGGCACGGCCGGGTTATGCGCCTTTTGCGCGACCGAGCCGGTAATGGCAACGCAGATGATGCAGGGTTTCATGGGGCCTCGGATGGCTGGGTGCAGACTCATTGCAGGTGCCCGGTCTCGGCGAGGAAGCGGGCAATCAGGGCCGCGTATTCGGCGGGCCGCTCGATGCCGGGCAGGTGGCCCGCCCCGCGCATCAGTTCGAACCGCGCGCCGGGGATCAGCCCGGCGGTCTCGCGCACGAGGTCGGCGGGGGTGGAGCCGTCTTCGCCCCCGGCAATGGCGAGGGTGGGCAGCCGCAGCCGGGCGGTGCTTTCATACAGGTCGGTCTCGGCAATCGCCTCGCAGGCGCCGATATAGCCCTCGAGCGGCTGGCGCAGGAGCATGTTGAGGCAGGCTTCCACCGCACCCGGCGCCTCGGCGCGAAAGCGGCGCGAAAACCAGCGCTCCATGGTGGCAAAGGCAATGGCGTCGATACCCCCGGCGCGCACTTCGTCGATCCGCGCCTGCCAGATGGCCGGGGTGGCGATCTTGGCGGCGGTGCCCGAGAGGATCAGCACCCGCACGAGGTCCATGCGCTCGGCGGCGAGCCCCTGGGCGATCATGCCGCCGATCGACAGGCCCAGAAAGGCGGCTTCGCGGATCCCGAGCCGGTCCATCAGTGCGCCCACATCGGCCACCATGTCGCCCATGTAATAAGGCCCCTCCGGGCAGGTCGAAAGCCCGTGGCCGCGCATGTCGTAGCTCAGCACCCTGAGCCCCTCGGGCAGGTGCGGGGCGAGCGTGTCCCACAGGCGCAGATCGGTCCCAAGCGCGCCGGAAAGCACCAGCGCCGGCGCGCCTTCGGGGCCGGTCAGGCGGTAATGCAGGCGGATGTCGCCGCCGATCTCAGCCATCTGCATGGGCACTCTCCCCGCCATGTTCGGCCAGCGCGCGGGCAAAGAGGGGCGCGTCCACATTACCGCCGGAAATGACCGCCACCACCGCATCCCCCGCGAGCTTGTCGCCGTGAAACAGCGCTGCGGCCAGCGCCACCGCGCCGCCGGGCTCGGCGACGATTTTCAGCCGCTCGAAAGCGAGCGCCATCGCGCGCAGGGCCTCCTCTTCGCTGACCGCGAGACCCGGCCCGCACAGGCGTTGCATGATCGGAAAGGTGAGCTCCCCCGGCGCGGGCGTGATGATCGCATCGCACAGCGCGCCGGTCGTGGGGCCGCTATTGTGCTCGATTCGCCCCGAGGCGAGCGAGCGCGCCACGTCGTCAAAGCCCTCGGGTTCGACCGGGCGCACGCGGAGCCCCGGCGCCTCGGCCGCAAGCGCCAGCGCGATGCCGGAGGTGAGCCCGCCGCCGCCGCAGGGCACCAGCACGCTGCCCTCGGCCTCGGGCAGGTCGGCGGCGATCTCGAGCCCCACCATGCCCTGCCCCGCGATCACTTGCGGATTGTCATAGGGCTTGATCAGGGTGAACCCACGCTCGGCGGCAATCCGGGCGCCGATCTCCTCGCGGCTTTCCCGGTCGCGGTCATAAAACACCACTTCGGCCCCGAGCGCGCGGGTATTGGCGACCTTCAGCGCCGGCGAATCGCTGGGCATGACGATCACAGCGCTGATGCCAAAGTCGCGCGCCGCCAGCGCCACGCCCTGGGCGTGATTGCCGGAAGAATAGGCGATGAGCCCGCGTGCGCGCGCGCGCTCGCCCAGCGCCGAAACGGCAGCGCGCGCGCCCCGATACTTGAAGCTGCCGGTATGCTGGAGACATTCGGGCTTCACATAAAGCCTCCGCCCGGCGATCTCGTCGAGGAAGCGCGAGGAGAGGAGCGGCGTGTGGCGCGCGTGGCCCTGAAGGCGCTTTGCGGCGGCGCGGATCATGGCGGTATTCATGCGCACATCTCTGCGATCCAGGCGCGGATCACCGAGAGCGATTCGGGCTCGTCGAGAAACGGCACATGGCCGCGCCCCGGCACTTCGGCCACGCGCATTTCGGAGTGCTCGGCACGCATCTTTGCCACGGTATCGGCGGAAAGGATGTTGGAAAACTCGCCGTGGATCAGCGCCGTGGGCAGGCCCTTGAGGGCGCGAAAGAAGGGCCAGAGGTCCGGGGCGGGGGCCGCCACCATCGCCTCGACCGCCTCGCGCAGGCGCGCGTCGTAATTGAGCGCAAGCCCGCCGCCCTCGACCTCGCGAAAGGCAAAGCCGACCTCGCGCCGCCAGACCTCGGGGGCGACGTCGCGAAAGCCCGCCGCCTGCATGTAGGCAGCGCGCAGCAGCGCGGCCTCGTCGAAGGTCCGGGCCACCGGCGGCTGGCCGATATAGTCGAGAATGGCGCCGATCCCCTCGGGCGAAATCTCCGGGCCGATATCGTTGAGGCACACCCCCAGCAGCCGCCCCCGCGCCAGTGCCGCCAGCCCCATGGCAACCAGCCCACCGCGCGAAGTGCCGATGATCGCCACCCGCTCGAGCTCCAGATGGTCCATCAGCGCCAGCGCGTCGGCGCCCTCCTGCTCGGGCGTATAGGTCTCGGGGCCAGGCCAGTCGCTCTTGCCGCGGCCGCGGTAATCCATGCGGATCAGACGCACGCCTTCGAGATGAGGCGCGAGGAAATCGAAATCGCGCATGTTGCGGGTGAGGCCGGCGAGGCAAAGGATCGGCAGGCCCGCGCCCTCGTCTTCGTAAGCCAGGCGGGTGCCGTCGGAAGCGGTGAAGTATTCCATCAGAATTCCCTTGCCAGTTCGGGAATCGGGGTGAGGTCTGAGAGCGTGGCGCGGGGGCGGTGGCCGAGCCGGTCCATGGGCTCGCCGGCGCGGTTGACCCAGACCGCCTGAAAGCCGAAACCTTGCGCTGCCAGCGCATCCCAGCCATTGGAGGAGACGAAGAGCACATGGCGCGCAGGGCAATGGAAGCGCTCGGGGACCATCCGGTAGACCGCCGGGGCGGGCTTGAAGATGCCCACCTGCTCGGCGCTCAGCACGTCGTCGAGATGGGCGCCGATCCCGGCCGAATCCACAGCGGCGGCGAGCATCTCCGGCGCGCCGTTTGACAGGATCGCGGTGTTGAAGCCCGCGGATTTGAGCGCCACGAGCATGGGCGGGACTTCCGGGTAGGCCGCCAGCACGCGGTAAAGCTGCATCAGGCGCGCGCGCAGGGCGGCATCGCCCGCCAGCCCGTGGCGCTCCAGCGCCCAGTCGAGCCCGTCCTGAGTGACCTGCCAGAAATCGCGGTGCTCGCCGGTGAGCGCGCGGTGCCAGGTATATTGCAGCTGCTTGGCGCGCCAGTCGGCGGCCAGCGCCTGCCAGCAGGCCGCGAGCGCCGCGCGCCCGGGCTCCGCCGCCGCCGCGCGCGCCGCGGCGTTGACATCGAACAGGGTACCGTAAGCGTCAAATATGCAGGTGGTGATGGTCATGCGCGCCCTCCCACAGGCAGAATGCCCCCTTGCGGCCGGGAGTGCACGATTTTTCTGCGAAAAATCGGGGCCGCCCAGCCTACAGATTGTCGAATTGCGGCATCCCGAGCACATGAAAGCCGCCATCGACCTTGATGATCTCGCCCGAGGTGCAATTGCCGTAATCGCTGGCCAGATAGACGGCGGTGCCGCCCACGGCCTCGAGCGTCACGTTGCGGCGCAGGGGCGCGTTGGCCTCGGTGTGGCGGAAGGTCTTGCGCGCCCCGGCAATGGCGGCGCCCGCGAGTGTCTTCATCGGCCCCGGCGAGATGGCGTTGACGCGGATATTCTGCGGCCCGAGGTCGTTGGCGAGGTAGCGCACGCTCGATTCCAGCGCCGCCTTGGCCGGACCCATCACGTTGTAAAAGGGGGCCACGCGCTGGGAGCCGTTATAGGTGAGCGTGATGATCGAGCCGCCATCGGGCATCAGCTCGGCGGCGCGATTGGCGGCGTCGATGAAGGAATAGACCGAGATGTTCATGGTATTGAGGAAATTGGCCCGGCTGGTATCGCGGAAGCGTCCGGCCAGTTCCTCCTTGTCGGAAAAGCCGATCGCGTGGACGAGGAAATCCATGCTCCCCCAGCGCTCCCTGAGCGCGGCGAAGCCCGCTTCCATCGCCGCTTCGTCGGTCACGTCCAGATCGACGCAGAAATCGGAGCCAAGGCTCTCGGCCAAGGGCTTCACCCGGTCGCCGAACATGTTGCCCTGGTAGGAAAAGGCCAGCTCTGCCCCCTCGCCGGCCAGCGCCTCGGCGATGCCCCAGGCGATCGAGCGCTTGTTGGCCACGCCCATGATCAGCCCGCGTTTGCCCTTCATCAGATCCGCCATGTCATCCGTCCTGTCTCTAATCCGTGAATCGGCTCAGCAGCATCGAGCCATTGGTGCCGCCGAAGCCGAAGGAATTGGTCATCACCGTGTCGAGCCCGGCATTTTCGCGCGTTTCGGTGACGATTTCGCCGGGCGAAAGCGCCGGGTCGAGGGTCTCGACATTGATCGAGGGGGCGATGAAGTCGTGCTCCAGCATCAAGAGGCAATAGACCGCCTCCTGCGCCCCGGTCGCGCCCTGGGAATGGCCGGTCATGCTCTTGGTGGAGGAAATCGGCGGGGTCGCGCCCTCATATGCCTTCATGGGGCCGAACACCCGGCGCACCGCCTCCACCTCGCCCACATCGCCGACCGGGGTCGAGGTGCCGTGGGCGTTGATATAGCTCACCCGCCGCCCCTCGGGCAGGGTCGAGAGCGCCAGCCGCATGGCCCGCTCGCCGCCCTCGCCGGAGGGCGCCACCATGTCGGCCCCGTCGGAAGTGGCGCCGAAGCCCGTGACCTCGGCATAGATCCTGGCCCCGCGCGCGCGGGCGTGCTCCAGTTCCTCGAGCACCAGCATCCCGCCGCCGCCGGCGATCACGAAGCCGTCGCGATCGGCGTCAAAGGCGCGCGAGGCCTTCTCGGGGGTGTCGTTATACTTGCTGCTCATCGCCCCCATGGCGTCAAACAGGCAGGAAAGCGTCCAGTCCAATTCCTCGCCGCCGCCGGCAAACATCACGTCCTGCCTGCCCAGCATGATCTGCTCGCTGGCCGCGCCGATGCAATGCAGGCTGGTGGAACAGGCCGAGGTGATCGAGTAGTTGATGCCCTTGATCTGGAAGGCGGTGGAGAGGTTGGCGGAAATCGTCGAGCCCATGCATTTGGGCACCGCAAAGGGGCCGATGCGCTTGGGGTTGTTGTTCTTCATCACCACCTGATGGGCGGCGAACATGGCGCTGGTGGAAGGCCCGCCGGAGCCGGCAATGAGGCCGGTGCGCGGATTGACCACCTCGCCGGGCTCGAGCCCCGCATCGGCAATCGCCTGCTCGAGCGCGATATGGGCATAGGCCGCCCCCGGCCCCATGAAGCGCAGGCGGCGCTTGTCCACATGCTCGCTGATGTCGATATCCGGGACGCCCGCGACCTGGCTGCGGAAATTGCGCTCGGCCATGTCCTGATTGGCGGCAATGCCCGAGCGCCCCGCCTTGAGCGAGGCCAGCACACTCTCCTTGTCATTGCCGATCGCCGAGACGATCCCGAGCCCCGTCACCACTACCCGCCGCATGCGCGCGCTCCCTTCCTGCCCCTAGCTCTCGGAGAGAGCCACCTTCATGTCCCTGACTTCATAGATCACTTCGCCATCGGCTTCGACGATCCCGTCGGCCACGCCCATGGTCAGGCGGCGGTTCTGCACCGCCCTGGTGAAATCGACCCGGTAGGTGAGCATCCGCCGGTCCGGGCGCACCATGCCCTTGAGCTTGACCTCGCCCACGCCCAGCGCATAGCCGCGCCCCGGCCAGCCGCGCCAGCCGAGGTTGAAGCCGGTCAACTGCCAGAGTCCGTCGAGGCCGAGGCAGCCGGGCATGATCGGGTTGCCGGGGAAGTGACATTCGAAGAACCACAGATCGGGCCGGATATCGAACTCGGCCAGCACATGGCCCTTGCCATGGGCGCCCCCATCGGCGCTGATATCGGTGATCCGGTCCATCATCAGCATCGGCGGCGCGGGCAATTGCGCATTGCCGGGGCCGAAAAGCTCGCCGCGGGCGCATTTCAACAGGTCGTCGCGCTCGAAGCTGGTGGGGTATTCCGCCATCTGCTGCCTTTCTGCTGTCACGTTGCCGGCACCTCTAGCATTGGCCCGCCGACAGGCGCAAGGCACAGGTACCGGGCGGGGCAGGACAATCTGTCCCGCCATGGCTTGAACCCGGGGGGCGATCCCCCCTATATTGCCGGCGAAACACGCGAAAGAATGCTCATGGATCACCCGACCCTTCCCAGCGCCGCGGACTGGCTCGCCAAGGCCGGGCTGCGCCCCACCCGCCAGCGCCTGGCACTCGCCCATCTGCTGATCGGCGACGGCAAGCACCGGCATGTCACCGCCGAAAGCCTGTTCGAGGCCGCGCGCCGGGCCGGCGATCCGGTCTCGCTGGCCACGGTCTACAATACGCTGAAGGTGTTTTCCGAGGCCGGGCTTCTGCGCGAGATCACCGTGAACGGGGCCAAGAGCTATTTCGACACCGACACGTCCAACCACCCGCATTTCTTCTGGGAAGAGACCGGCGATCTGTCGGACGCGCCGGGCGATGAGCTGGAAATCGCCCGCCTGCCGGAGGCCCCGGCGGGGGCGGAAATCTCCAAGGTGGACGTGGTGATCCGGGTGCGTCAGAAGGCGCCGGCCTGAGGCGGCCGGCGCGTACTGTCGGGCGGCAGGGCGCCAGGCGTTTTCGAAAACTCCCGGCAAGACCTTTCGAAAAGTCCTGCCCCGCTCAGCCGATCGAGACCAGTTCGAAGTCGAACACCAGCTCCTTGCCGGCCAGCATGTGGTTGGCGTCCAGCGTCACGCTGTCCTCGCCCACGGCGGTAATCGTGACCGGGGCGGCGCGCCCGTCGGGGCTGCGCATCTCCAGCATGGTGCCCACTTCCAGCGGCAGGTCGTCGGGAAGCTGGCTCTTGGGCACTTCCAGCACGCCTTCGGGGTGGTGCGCGCCATAGGCGTCTTCGGGGGCGATGGTCACCGTCTTCTTTTCGCCCACCTTCATGCCCTGAAGCGCCGCGTCGAGGCCGGGGATGATCTGGCCCGAACCGACGGTGAATTCCAGCGGCTCGCGGCCTTCGGAAGAGTCGAATACCGTGCCGTCGATCAGGCTGCCGGTGTAATGGATGGCAACCTTGTCGCCGGATTTTACTTCACTCATCTGCTTTCCTTTGCCTGCAGGTTTCGTATCGCCCTGTCTAGCAGATGCGGGCGGCGATTAAAACCACTGCCCCGGCTCCATCAGACCGAGGTCGAGAAGCTGCTGCGAGTTCCACCTGAACTCGGTCGAGTTGTGCCACTTGAAGCTGTGGATGTCGAAGGTGGATCCGGCGTTTGTCTTCAATGCCTTGGCGGTGCGGAAGCTGGCAATGGCAGCGGTGATGTTGTTATGCCAGGGGCAGGCATAGGTATTGTACTCCTCGTCGTTGAAGGTGTGATCGGCGCGCAGGCGCAGGCCCTTTCTGGCGCGAAACAGCGAGATTCGGTCGATCTTGCGCCGCGAGGGAGGGATATGCTCCTCGAAGCGCCAGCGCAGACCGCCGAAGAAGTCCAGCTGGCGCTCCTTCGGCTGGCCGTCCGGGCCGTCGCGCCCGAGCGCGTAATAGCCGGAGCGGTCGAGAAAGGCGTTTTCCAGCGACACCGCGTTGGGGTGGCGGTCGAGATCGCCGGCATAGAGGTCGATCACATAGGTCAGCACCGCGTCGCGCCGCTCTTCGGTATGGAAGGCAAGCATCTCGCCGATCGTGCGGCTCTCGCAGAACGGGTAGAAGAGATACTCGGCATTGTAGCAGTAATACATCCACAGGCCCGGCGCCGCCTCGATCAGCGCATTGACCGCCTGCTGGGTGGCGCCCTCGGCGGCGGTGTCGAAATCGATCCGGTGGATGTCGGCCTCGACCTTCTGCGGTATATCCATTTCCGCAGGCGCAAACAGGATCAGCGCCCTGAAGCCGGCCTTCTGGTGGTGGGCGAGGGTGCTCTCCACCTCGACCGCGTCTTCAGCCAGCATCATGGCCACCGGCCCCCTGGCCAGCGCCGCCTTGCCTTCGCGCAGGAATCGGTCCAGTGACGAATAGCGCATGGCTGCCCTTACCCCGCCCGCGATTAACTTTCCATGAAAGTTCCACGAAACCCGGCCGGGCGCAACCGTTGCGGGGCGGCCCGTTTCGCGCTAGGAGGCGGGCCTGAAGCGCAGCGCAGGGGCAGACGGGGAGCCGGGCATGGCCGGGAGCAGGAAAGTTTTCATCCGCAGCTATGGCTGCCAGATGAATGTCTATGACAGCGAGCGCATGGAAGAGCTGCTGGCGGCCGAGGGCTACGAGGCGACCGGCAGCCCCGACGATGCCGACATGATCCTGCTCAATACCTGCCATATCCGCGAAAAGGCGGCCGAGAAGGTCTATAGCGAGCTGGGCCGCTTCAAGGGGCTGAAGGCCGAAAAGCCGGACCTCAGGATCGGCGTTGCTGGCTGCGTGGCCCAGGCCGAGGGCGAGGAGATCATCCGCCGCCAGCCGCTCGTTGATCTGGTGGTGGGGCCGCAGGCCTATCACCGCCTGCCGACGATGCTGAGGCGCCTTGCCGCCGGCGAAAAGGCGCTTGATACCGATTTCCCGGAAGAGGACAAGTTCGACCACCTGCCCGCACGCCCCGCCCCCCGGCGCGGCCCCACCGCCTTTCTGACCGTGCAGGAGGGCTGCGACAAGTTCTGCGCCTTTTGCGTGGTGCCCTATACGCGCGGCGCCGAGGTGAGCCGGCCGGCCCGGCGCATCCTCGCCGAGGCCCGGGCGCTGGTGGAGCGCGGGGCGGGCGAGATCACCCTGCTGGGCCAGAACGTCAATGCCTATGACGACGCCGGCACCAGCCTTGCCGGGCTGGTCGGCCAGCTTGCCCGGATCGACGGGCTCGAGCGCATCCGCTTCACCACCAGCCACCCGCGCGACATGGGCGACGACCTGATCGCGGCGCTTGGCGAGGAGCCCAAGCTCATGCCCTACCTGCACCTGCCGGTACAGTCGGGCAGCGACCGGATCCTGAAGCGGATGAATCGCGGCCATACGGCGGAAGAATACCTGAAGCTGGTCGAGCGCATCCGCGCCGCGCGCCCCGATATCCTGCTCTCGGGCGATTTCATCGTCGGCTTCCCCGAGGAAACCGATACCGATTTCCGCGACACGCTGGCGCTGATCGAGGCGGTCGGTTATGGTCAGGCCTACAGCTTCAAGTATTCGCCCCGCCCCGGCACGCCGGCGGCCGAGCGCACCCAGGTGGACCCGGACGTGGCCAGCGACCGGCTCACCGAGCTTCAGGCCCTGCTCGCCCGCCAGCAGCGCGCCGCACAGGAGGCGATGGTGGGGCGCGAAGTCAGCGTGCTGTTTGAAAAGCCCGGCCGGCTCGAAGGCCAGATGGTGGGCAAGTCCGAATATCTCCACGCGGTGCATGTAAGCGATCCGAACCTCGCTCCCGGGGCACTGAAGCGCGTGAGAATCACGCAGAGCGGCCCTAATTCCCTGAGCGGCGTCATCGCCGGGTAGGCACCGGCCGGGGGTACGTTTCCATCCCTCCCTGCCGGAACAAAGCCCGCAAACTGCACGGATTGTTTCCGATTGTCGCCCAATGGAGCGAGAATCCCGCTTTCTTTGACGACATTTTCCGCTAAGATAACCCCGGTACTGCAAGGACTTGCCAGATGGTTGCCGCTGGCTGGTCCGTCATTTTCAGATGGGGGGACATCACGGTGAATACCGCTATGAACGAATTCCTGCGCACGGCCCTGAGCGCCCTTGGCGCCCTGATGCTGGCGTTCGGGATATTTTCGGGCGCCGCCAGCGCGCAGCAGGCAGTGCAGGGCGAGAAATACATCCCCGGGATCTGGGTCGATCCCGACGGGTGCGAACACTGGGTCATGGACGACGGCGCCGAGGGCTACATGACGCCCCACACCAACCGCGAGGGAATCCCGGTCTGCCGCCGGGTCAATACCTGCGCGGTGATGAATTCGGATCAGCTCTTTGCCACCGACAGCGCCTATATCTCGCCGGCGGGCAAGGCGCGGCTGCGCGAATTCTTCAAGCAGGCCGGCGCTGTCGCCTATGCGATTAACGGCCATACCGACTCGCGCGCCAGCGACGAATACAACATGAAGCTCTCCCTGCGCCGGGCCGAGGCCGTCGCCAATGTGGCACGTTCGGTCGGCGCCCGCATCGCCAGCGTGCGTGGCTACGGGGAGCGCCAGCCGGTCGCCACCAATTCCACCGCCGAAGGCATGGCGAAGAATCGCCGGGTCGAAATCGTCTGCATTCGCTGAGGAGAGAGAGTGATGAGAAAGTTCAAGCCCTTTGCCGCCCTTGGCGTTGCAGCATTCGCCCTGGTCGCCTGCACCGAGGTGGGACCGGACAAGTCCCGTGACCGTCAGGCCGGCGGCACCCAGGACCTTTCGCACCTGATCGCCGGTATCTGGATCGACCCCAATGGCTGCCAGCACTGGATCATCGACGATGGTCTCGAGGGTTATCTTTCGGCCAGGCTCGACCGTTACGGCAAGCCGGTCTGCACCGATGTCTATCCCACCGGCTATGCCATCGGCAGCTTCAAGGACGGTCAGGAAATCGCCGATTTCCTGTAAGCCGTGCCGCCGGATCGCAACCCCATGAAACAGCGCGGCCGCCGGAGATTCGGCGGCTGCCTGCACGAGCGGGCGGGGGCCGGGATCCGCCTCTTTCCTCCGAAGGGCGGGCCTGGTACCATCGCCGCATGTTTCACCCATTTCAGCCCGGGCCGGAGGATTCGTGGGTAACAATGCGATGACCCCCCGCTCCGGCAAGGCCGTGCAGCCCGCCGCCTCCGACGAAACCCGGGTGGAATTCGCCGACAACCGCCTGCTGATAGACCTGTGCGGGGCACATGATTCCAACCTGGCACGCATCGAGGCCGAAACCGGAGTGCAGATCATCCACCGGGGTAACGAATTGCGACTGGTCGGACCCGAGGCGGCGCGCGGGGACGCCGCCCAGGTACTGAGCGCGCTTTACGGACGGCTCGAGGCGGGCCGCGACCTGGAAGCTGGCGATATCGACGCCGAGATGCGCCTGGCCGCCGCCGGACCGGCCCCGGGCGCCACCGACGGGCAGATCGAGATCGCCACCCGCAAGAAGCATATCCGCCCGCGCTCCCGGGCGCAGGCGGCCTATCTCGACGCGCTGATGGAGCGGGAACTGGTCTTCGGCATCGGCCCGGCCGGCACCGGCAAGACCTACCTCGCGGTGGCGGTGGCGGTAAACATGTTCATCAGCGGGCGCGTGGACCGGATCATCCTCAGCCGCCCGGCGGTGGAGGCGGGAGAGCGGCTCGGCTTCCTGCCCGGCGACATGAAGGAAAAGGTCGATCCCTACATGCAGCCGCTCTATGACGCGCTGGGCGACTTCCTGCCCGGTCGCCAGCTCGCCCGCCTGGTCGAGGAAAAGCAGATCGAAATCGCCCCGCTGGCCTTCATGCGCGGGCGCACGCTCGCCAATGCCTTCGTGGTGCTGGACGAGGCGCAGAATGCCACCTCCATGCAGATGAAGATGTTTCTCACCCGGCTCGGCGAAGGCTCGCGCATGGCGGTTACCGGCGATCCCAGCCAGGTGGACCTGCCGCGCGGGACGCTCTCGGGCCTGCACGAAGCCGAAATCCGGCTGAAGGGAATCGAGGGGATCGGCTTCTGTCATTTCTCCGCGAAGGACGTGGTGCGCCACAGGCTGGTGGCCAGGATCATCGAAGCCTATGAGCGGGGTGAGGGGCCGGTGTGAGCGGCATTGCCCGCAGGAGCACCCGCGGCGCGCAGCCTTGTTCGCTGGGGGCCAGCCCCCAGACCCCCGGGATATTTGTGGAAGTATGAAGGCAGGACCGACGAAATGTGCATGGAACTTCTGATCGAGGATACGCGCTGGGAGGCGGCGGGGCTCGAGGCCCTGGCGACGAGGGCCTGCGAAGCGGTGCTGGCGCGTTTCGGAATCGACCCGGAGCGGGCGGAAATCAGCCTTCTGGGCTGTGACGATGCGCGCATTGCCGCCCTGAATGCGCAATTCCGCGGCAGGAACGCGCCTACCAACGTGCTCTCCTGGCCGGCGCGCGAGGGGTTTCCGCCGACAGAGCGGCAAGCGCAGGAGGGGGCTGTGGAGCTTGGCGATATTGCCATTGCCCATGATGTCTGCGCGCGGGAGGCGCATGCGCAGGGCAAGACCTTTGACGATCATGTGACGCATCTTCTGGTGCATGGGGTTCTGCATCTGTTGGGTTTTGATCACATGGACGAGGCGCAAGCCGCCGAAATGGAGGCCCTGGAGGTGGAAATACTTGGCAAGCTGGGCATTTCGAACCCATATGGATAAAGAGGGGGCTGGGGCCCCATATGCGGAAAGGAACAATGGGCAAAACGGACGAAGGACCTTCTGGCGCGGCGCGCGGCGCGCCGCAGGCGGGTGGCAGGGAGAGAAGCGGAGGGGGATTCCTGAGCCGCGTGATCGGGGCGCTTTCACCCTCGGATACCGGGGAAGAAGAAGCCGAACCGCCCCCGGGTGGCAAGGGCGCAGGCGCGCAGCCGATCGTGCCCGGCCTGGGCAATCTCAGGCGCCTGCGGGTCGAGGACGTGATGGTGCCTTCTGCGGAGATTACCTCGGCCCCGCTGGATATCTCGCGGGAAGGTCTGGTGGCCCTGTTCCGCAAGAGCGGCCTCACCCGCCTGCCGGTCTATGACGGCACCCTGGATACGCCGGTGGGCCTCGTGCATCTGAAGGATTTCGCTCTCACCCACGGATTCGACTGCAGGGACGGCAGGCATGCCCCCTTCGATCTCAAGGCCCTGCTGCGCCCGCTGCTCTATGCGCCGCCGTCCATGCCTATCGGCGTGCTGTTGCAGAAGATGCAGGCCGAGCGCATCCACATGGCGCTGGTGATCGACGAATATGGCGGGGTTGACGGGCTGGTGACGCTGGAGGACCTGGTGGAGCAGGTGGTGGGCGAAATCGAGGACGAGCACGACGCCGACGAGGGCCCGTTCTGGATCGAGGAAGCGCCGGACTGCTATCTGGCCGAGGCGCGCGCGCCGCTGGACGATTTCGAGGCGGCGATCAGGATGCGCCTGCGCGGGGTGGCGCCGGAGGATGACGAGATCGACACGCTTGGCGGGCTGGTGTTTCTGCTTTCGGGACGGGTGCCGGTGCGCGGCGAGGTGATCGGCCATCCGAGCGGGGCCGAATTCGAGGTGGTGGATGCCGACCCGCGCCGGATCAAGCGCCTGCGCATCCGCCTGCCGGAACGCATCGGTGGGGCCGAGCGGCCCGGTGCCTCCGGTGGCTGAGGCGCGGGGACGGCGGCTCCTGCTTCTTTCGAGTTTCGGCGCAGGGGCGCTGGCTGCGCTGGGCCACGCGCCCTTCGGCTTCTGGCCGCTGGGAATTGCCGGACTCACGCTCGCCTATCTGCTGATCCGGAGCGCACAGGCGCTACGGCGCGCCGCGTTGGCGGGCTGGGCGCTGGGGCTGGGCTATTTCGCCGGTACGCTGAACTGGCTCGTCTCGCCTTTTCTGGTCGAGCCCGAACGCTACGGCTGGATGGCGCCTTTTGCGCTGCTGCTCATGGCCGGGGGGCTGGCGCTCTTCTGGGGAGCGGAGGCGG
>JALTZY010000160.1 GCA_027045905.1 Paracoccaceae bacterium | reverse complement strand
CCCTGCGACCCCCCCCTCCCGATCGGTCTGCAGGACGGGCCGGGGCGCGGAACGGCCGTCTCGAGGCCCTGAGAGGCCCTCAGAGCCCCCTACGCCCTGGAAGGAGGAAAAGGCAAGCGTGCGGTCCCTGCACCTAGCGCGCGCGTCCCTGCGCGCGCGCCCAATGAGCAAGCTTTGGGGGGCGCCCCCCAGTTCCCCCTCTCCGAGGCCCTGAGCGGCCGTCTGGTCGTGCCCAGCGGCCGCGAAGGAACGGCTCCCAGTCCGGCCAGCGCCCCAGCGCCGCGGCGACCACCCGCGCCGTGCGCCAATAGTCGTAGCGCGTAGCCGCCGCCACGCCCGCCAGGCCGTGCTCGAGCGCCCAGCGCAGGTGTTTGGCGCGCCACGCCCACGGCGACCTCACGCCCCAGCGCTCCTCGATCAGCACCGCCAGGCGCCGCGCGCGCCGCTGGTGCGCCCGCACGCCGCGCCGCGCCCCCGGCTGCGCGCGCTCGAGCAGTACCGTCACCTCGCGCTCGCAGCGCCTCATCGCGCGCTCCCGACGTAGGCCGCAACGACGTCGCTGCGACCGTGCCCGAGCTCGTGCGCGATCTGCTGGCGCGCGGCGCGGTCGGCCTCACGGGGCGCCTGGCGCGCGCCAGCCTCCACCGGCGCCGGGCGCCCGGTGAGCGCACGGTAGCGGTCGCAGGCATACGCCGCGCGCAGATCGTGGATGCGTTGGATTCCCTGTTCTTTCAGCGCGTTACGCGCGCGCCGCAGCTCGCCGTCACGCCACTGCCGCCACGTCTCGCCCGGCGCCAGGAGGTTGCGGCTGCCGACTGGCCGCGCTTCGAGCGCGCGCGCCAGGGCCTCGCGGCCGCGGTCGCTCACCGGCACCCACCGAGCGGCCATTCGGCCGCCTTTGGTCCCGTCCAACACGTTGACCGCCCCCCGCTCGCGGGCTTCGCGCGCCCAGCGGTCCAAGTCCGCCAGCGACGCCTCTCGCGTGCGCACGCCGAACTCGCGCGCCAGCTCGAGCACGGCCGCGCCCCGCGCGTGGCCGGCCGCGCGCAGCGCTTCGGCCGCGCGCGCCACGGCCTCGCGCGGCGCGTAGGGCGCCACTTCGCGCACCGCCGACCGCGGCCCCGCGACCGACGACGGCGAGACCGATTGCCATGCGCCGCGCGTGGCCGTGCTCATGACCGAGTTCACTGCGGAGATCGCGTTTTGGACCGTCGCGGGCGCCAGGCCACGGGCGAGCAGCGCTTGGCCGAACTCGCGGACTAGGGCGGCGTTGACCTGCGAGAGATCGCGTACCCCCCGCCTCTTAGCCCAGTCCGCGAAAACAGCCCATCGGGAGCCCATCGCTCTCAGCGACCCGAAATGCCCGCCGCCAAAGCGCTCGATGAGCGCGCGCCGACCGGCGAACTCCAAGCTTCGTCCAAGGCCGAAGTTTCTCCTGCTTGCGTATCGTGCGTATCGCATGTGCGGTAAGCGAAAAACGGCGATCTGGCTCGCCGCCAGCCATAGCCGGATCACCCGCCGGCCGCCCGGGGCAGGCTGAACGCCTGCACGCGTTCTCGAGGCGCGCGCGCCCCGCCCATCGTGGGCGAGCGGGTGCCAGGCCGCCGCCTGGCCGCGCTGCGCGCGGGATGCCGCGCACACTCACTCCATGCCCGGGCGCGACCCCGGGTGCGAGCTCCCTTCGCGGAGTTTTGGTGCGGGTTTCAGTGCGCCGCATGCGCCCGCGCGATGCATCGAGCCTCGCGCGGGCGCTAGGCGGATCAGCGCCTTAGCGTTCGTGCGCTCCGGCGCCGTGCCGCCCGCGGGCGCCCGTCTCATTGCGCTCGCGCGCGCGTCCCGCACGCGCTCGCGCGAATGAGACGGGCGCTTGCGCCTGGCGACCGGCGCGGCACCGGCTCCGCGCCGGCGCCCGATGCGCGCTCGCGCGCGCCCGGCGCCGACGCTCCGCCAGCCGCGCCTCGAGCGGTGCCGGGCGCTGCGGCTCCGAGTGCGCCCGCTCGCGGCCTCGAGCCGCTCGCGGGCGAAGCCCAGCATGAACGCCGGGCTGGAGGGCGGCGCGTTCGCCTTTGCGGCGAACGCGCCGATCGCCGACTGCCGGCGGAGAACCGCCGGATCAGCCGCTCCGCCGCAATGGCAGAGCTAACGAAACACCGGCAATCGTACCACTTTTGCGCCCGCTCGATGCACCTCAAACGTGACTTTGACACACTCGGACCGCACGTTCGCCTCTAACCGCGAGAGCACCAGGCCGCGCGCCCACAGCTCCTCAGCTAACACCACGGCCGCGGCCCCCCCGTCGGCCCAATCGCCCCACACATCGAAGCCATCCGCGGTCCGCATTCCGCATGCCCCGTACACCGCGAGGATCAAGTCCACGAGCGCATCGTCGACCAGATACCAGCGTTCCTCTTCCTCTTCCGACATCGCGCGCCCCTCCGTCTCCTGCGTCCGTGCGCTTCGCCCGGCGACGCGCGATAATCCTCATCGCGCGCCGCCCGCCCTCGGGGCCCCTCGACGTCCGCCAACGTCACCCCGGGGGCGGGTTGGTGCCCTTTCTCAGCTCTCACGCAGCAAGTCCCGTTGCGGCGACCTCCTCCACCTGAACTGCAACGCCTTCACCTTCCGGCCTTCCTTAAGCGGCGCCCACTCGATTTCCCAGCCATCTTTCATGCGCAGCTCCTCAACCGCCGGCTCGATCACCCGGCGGCGGACATCCGCGAAGCGATAACGTGCCGGCACTTCCAGCGCCCGCATAAACTCATCGAGCGCCACCGTGACCTTTCCCTGTTCGCCATTCCCGCCACTATGACTTTGCAAGTACTCAAGCAGCCGCCAGCTGTACAGCGACCGCAGGCCCTCAACCTGCCGAAGCCGGTACCGAGTAAAACTTCCCTTGAGTTCGACTAAATGCGGCAAAATCTCCGTTGCGATCGTGACCTCCGCCCACCCTTCCCCATCGTGATACACAACCGCCTCGATCCAGCGCTTTTTCACCTCCTTACGACCCTTCGGCGTGAGCACAACCCAACGGACGTAGCGCTCAAAGAGCCGACCGCACCCCTCGCGCAGTAGCCGGTAAACGCTCCGCAGGTCATCCATCCCCGCCAGCTCGGCGTACTCATCAGCCCGTACCCGAAGGCGCCGGCGCTCGGGCGCCAGGTAATCACTCTGCGGGCGCCGGCTATCCAGCTTGCTGATCGCTGCGAAGACGATTCGCTTCTCAACGAGGCTCAAACCATGCGCGGCTCGAGCCACCGCGTTCTTCATCGCCACCTGATTCTCGAGAAACGATGGCAACGTCTCTTCCGTGTCACTCATGACCGCCTTTCTGTCACATTTCCAATTTTATGACATCAAACTATGACTGCAACCTTACAATGCCACCCTGTGGAAATCACCGCCTAAATGTCACCTTTCACCGCCTAAATGTCACCTTTCACCGCCTAAATGTCACCTTTCACCGCTGCAACCCACTGATTTCTAAAGAGGTCTCGCCTATATAGAAACAAGAAGAAACAAGAGAAATAGGGCGGGGCTGTGGAAAATCGGCCGCGCGCTTCGCGCGCGAGCCCTTCTGGAGAGGGGGGGAGGGCGTAGCCCTCCCCCCCCTGCGA
>JALTZY010000159.1 GCA_027045905.1 Paracoccaceae bacterium | reverse complement strand
GCCGCCGGCCTCGATGATCGCCTCCTTGGCCGCCTCGTTCACGGCGAAGGCCTCGGCGTTGCGGGTGGCGGTCACCTCGTCGATGATGGTCTTGAGCTGGCTGCGCACGTCTTCGGGCAGCCCTTCCCACCAGTCCACATTGGTCACCACCAGATAGTCGATGATGCCGTGATTGGTCTCGGTCACGCCGTCCTGCACCTCGAAGAACTTCTTGCCGTAGATGTTGGACCAGGTGTTTTCCTGCCCGTCCACGACCCCGGTCTGCAGCGCGCCATAGACCTCGGAAAAGGCCATCGGCTGGGCGGTGGCGCCGAGCGCCTCCATCTGCGCGATCAGCACGTCGGAGGGCTGCACGCGGAACTTGAGCCCGGCCGCGTCCGTGGGCAGGATCAGCGGGCGGTTGGCCGAGAACTGCTTCATGCCGTTATGCCAGAAGGCCAGGCCCAGGAGGCCGCGGCGCACCATGCTTTCCTTCAGCGCCTGGCCGGTCTCGGACTGCTGGAAGGCATCCACCGCATCCATGTTCTTGAACATGAAGGGCAGGTCGAAGATGCGGAAACGCTTGGTGAAGGCCTCGAATTTCGACAAGGAAGGCGCGGCCATCTGCACGTCTCCCTGCAGCATGGCTTCGAGCACCTGGTTGTCGTTGTAGAGCGTGGAGTTCGGATAGACCTCCATGCAGACCTTGCCGTCCATCTCCTCGTTCACCCGCTTGGCCAGCAGGGTGGCGGCGATGCCCTTGGGGTGCTTGTCGGTATTGGTGACGTGGCTGAACTTGATGACGATCTCGCCCTCGTCGCAGCCGGGCGAGGCCAGCGCGGTGCCGGCGGCGAGGCCGAGCGCAACGGCTGCGGCCGCGGCAGTGGTCAGGAATTTCATGGCTCTTGTCCTCCCAGACAGAAACAGGTTGGGCGCCCGGGCGGGCGCATGGGACGATTGGGCCACGAAAGGCGGCGCGGCTCAAGCAAAACCCGCCCCGGCGGAGTGGGTGATTTTTCCGCGAGAAATCAATGCAGTGGCAGCTGTTTTCCGTGCTCTGCGGCGGCGGCGCGGAAGAGTGTGCGAAAAACCGCACGCACATGGCGAACATATGCGTGAAAAACCGCACATCCGGGCGAATCCGACACCCCTCAGCGGCGGAAGTCCTCGGGGCGCAGGCGGTGGCGGGCGAGCTTGTCGTAAAAGGTCTTGCGCGGCAGTTTCAGGGCCGCCGCGGCGCGGCTGGCATGGCCGCGGTGCTTTTCCAGCGCCTCGATCAGCAGCGAGCGTTCGAACCGGGCGAGGCGCTCGGCGAGGCCGAGGCTCTCATCCGGCGCGCGCTCGCTCTCGAGCCCCATGGCAAAGCGCATGGCGGTGTTCATCAGCGCGCGGGCATTGCCGGGCCAGTCGCGCGCCATCAGGCTCGCGGTATATTCGGGGGTGATCTCGGGCGCTTCCAGCCCCGCCTGTTCGCAGGCCAGCGCGACATAGTGGCGAAACAGCACCGGGATATCCTCGGGCCGCTCGCGCAGTGCCGGGATGCGGATGCGCAGGATGTCGAGCCGGTAGAACAGGTCGGTGTTGAAGCGCCCGGATTCGGCCTCCTGTTCGAGCTGGCGGCAGGTGCCGGCGATCAGGCGGGTGCCGGCGGGGCGGTCGAGACTGTCGAGCAGGGCGAACTGCACCTCCGGGGCGAGGGCCGCCACCTCGTCGAGAAACAGCGTGCCGCCGCGCGCCGCCGCGAGCCCTTCGCCCAGCCCGGCGCGGTCGAGACCGGCGGCGGCGAGCTTGACGAAGGGCCGGGTGGCATCGCCCGAAAGCTGGTGAATCGCGTCGGCCACCTTGGAAGTGCCCGATCCCGGCTCGCCGCAGATCAGCACTTCGGCCTGGCCGCGCGCGGCCAGGCGCACCCGCTGGCGCAGCTTTTCGGCCAGCGCGGAATTGCCGTGCAGCAGGCGCGCGGCGGCATCGCCGCTCTCGCAACGGCGTACCTGGCGGCGGTTCTCCAGCACCACCGCGCGCTGCTGCAGGGCGCGCTCGAGCACCGCCATCAAATCGCCCGGCTCGCAGGGCTTTTCAAGAAAGGCATAGGCGCCCCCCTTCATGCCGCGCACCGCCATCGGGATGTCGCCCTCGCCGGTGAGCAGGATCACCGGCAGGTCCGGGTCCACCTTGCGAGCGTATTCGAGCAGGGCGAAGCCGTCGCGCCCCGGCATGCGGATATCGGAGAGCACCACGCCGGGGAAATCGGCGCGGATATGGTCCTTGGCCTCGATATAGGAGGCAGCGGTGACCGGCTCCCGCCCGCCCAGTTCGATGGTCTGGGCGAGAGCTTCGCGCACCATGGCGTCATCGTCCACCAGCAGTACCTTGCCCGTCATGCGGCGGCCTCCTCTCCGGGCCAGGCCTCGAGTTCGACGGTAAAGCACGCCCCCTCGCCGGTATTGCGCGCGCGGATATTGCCGCCGAAGCTCTGCACCAGCCCGTAGGAGATCGAAAGCCCCAGCCCCATTCCCTCGCCGCCACCCACCTCCTTGGTGGTGTAAAAGGGCTCGAACACCTTCTCGGGCTCGGCAATGCCGGGGCCGGTATCGGTGACATGCACCGCCAGACGCCCGTCGGCCCGGGCGATGTCGATACGGATGCGCCGCGCGCCGGCCTGCCCGGCCATGGCATCGGCGGAATTGGTGATCAGGTTGACGAAAACCTGTGTCAGACGCACATCGCCCGCGCGCACGAAGAGCGGCGCGGGCGGCGGCGCCCAGTCCAGCGCTATGCCCTCGCGGGCGAGGCGGGAATCGGTTATTTCCACAGCATTTTCAATGATCTGCACCAGATCGATTCTGCCCACCGGCTCGGCCTCGTTGCGCGCAAAGGCACGCAGGTTCTGGATGATCCGCCCCATGCGCCTGGCCAGGTCGGAAATGCGGCTGAGATTCTGCGCCGCGCGCTTGCTGTCGCCGCGGGCGAGAAACTGGGCGGCGTTCTCGGCGAAGGAGCGGATCGCCATCAGCGGCTGATTGAGCTCGTGGCTGATCCCGGCGCTCATCTGACCCAGCGCGCTGAGCTTGCCGGCCTGCACCAGGTCGGCCTGGGCCTGCTTGAGCGCCGCTTCCGCCTCGCGCCGCTCGCCGATCTCGCGGGTCAGTTCGGCATTGGCCGCGACCAGCGCCGCGGTGCGCTCGGCGACCCTGCCTTCAAGCTGGGCATTGGCCTCGGCCAGGGTGCGCCGACGCTCGGCGGCGAAAAACAGAAAGGCACCGAAGACCAGCATCAGCGCCGCCGCCGCCGACGCTTGCAGGCCGGCGCTCTGGCGGGCCGGGGCGGTGGAAGCCAGGATCTCGGCGCTCACCCCGATCACCGGCAGCGCCCGGCTGAGGTGCAGGGCCTCGACGGGCAGGTAGGGACCGGCATCGAGGCGCCAGATGTCGTGCCCGGCAAGCCGGCGGGCGGCATGGCCGAGAAAGCCCGGGCCGGTGCGGTCGCGCAGCGCCACTTCGGGGCGGTTCGAGACGATCACCCGCCCCGCCCCATCGGTGAAGAACACCACCGCCGGGCTGGTCGGCCAGTTCTGCTCGAAGCGAAACACATCCACCTCGGCGATCACCGTGCCGCGTGCCGGGCCCGGCGCGGCACGCGGCACGGTGAT